>CAVEKJ010000253.1:0-3606 GCA_963616205.1 Prevotella sp. | reverse complement strand
CCTCATAAACTGTAGGTAAAACGGGAAACTTTCTTCCTTAAAAGCGAAATCTCTGATTTTACGGAAGTTCCCAGAAAAAAAAGACATTATTACCAGACAGATAAGTATCTATCTCAGGTAACAATGTCTTCTTTTTTACTATTCTTTTATGATCCAAACGACTGGCAGTGCCGGATTCCCTCTTCTGTGATGACCTTCGTTCCACGGTACAGTTTTCTGTCCTCACCAACGGGGCAGACGTTGGCGCAGACACCGCAGGGCCAGTGGTGTTCGTCCCGGATCTTTACATGGTATTTTGTGCAGGCTACTTTATCCATCTGGTAAACGCCGCTTTCGCTTTCTGTGAAGCAATGGGACGGACAGCTTTTCAGGCATTTTCTGCAGTGGATGCAGAGATCTTTTTCCTGCATGGGGTCTGCCGGGATCGGCGCATCAGTGAGAATGGATACGATACGAAGTCTTGGGCCAAATTCCTTTGTGATCAGGTTATGACTGTCGCCGATGGTTCCCATTCCTGCATAATAACCTGCCATCACATGAGAAAATGCCGCATTGGGATTGTCCACCAGAACATCTATATTATAGTAACAGTCCCTTGGGAAAAAGATTGCCTTATATCCCAGACGGTTCACAATATAATTAGTCAGGCGGTAGGCCATATCATCCAGAACCCGGTTGCTGGTATCATAAAGTTCCTGATAAACCATGGATGGCGTGGTACTCATCATTGGTGAATACAGCGGAATCCCCAGTACAATGACATTTTTTACCCAGGGCCAGATGTTCTGCGGCCAGAACTCCTGATCCTGTATGGGAATCTCCTCCCATTTGGACACGGAACAGGAGCGCACCAAATTGATTCCCAGATCAAATGCCTTCTCCCGTATTTTATCTTTCAGTTCTTCTCCCTCCATAATAACATCTCCCTTTTTTATTATTGAAAATATTATATAAAAGGGAATTGTGTGATACAAGTTACTATGAATTTTAATAGTGGAAGATTTCTAATAGAATCCATTAATTCTCATATTAGAAAAATCGATCCACAGATCTTCATAAATTCCTGCTTTTACAGAATCCTGTAATGTATATGGTTCCGAGGTTCCATGTTCAAAATTATATACCAGAACAAGATTCTTATCTGAATCTACCAGCCAGTATTCTCTTACTCCGGCAGTCCGATATTTGAACAGCTTTGTATAATAATCCATCTGCTTACTGGATGGAGATACAATTTCTACAATCCAATCTGGCGCTCCCTTACATCCTCTGTCATCCAGTTTATTTGAGTCGCAGATAACAGAAATATCTGGTTCAACGTAGGTATTTGATTTTTCATCCAAAAATACAGCAAAAGGAGCCGCATAAATTTCGCATTTTCCCTTATTGGAACGAATATACTCGCTGACAGAAGCAAAGATTTCTCCTGAAATCTTCTGGTGCTTCCTGCTTGGTGGTGCCATATAATAAATCTGTCCATCAATCAGTTCTGCCCGTTCACCCTCAGGAAGATTATAAATATCATCAATGGTGTAAATATCTTCTTTCACTAATGGCATAAAAACACTTCCTTTCATTCACAGTTGCTGCTGATATATGAATCATAACAGTTTTATTGCCTTCTTACAAGGCAGCTTTTTATATAAATCCTATAAAAAAACAGGAGCAGTCACATGGCGTGCCATGTCTGCTCCTGTTTTTACGTTTTTTCTTATTTCAGCATTTCTATTTCCGTCTCAAAATACTGTTCCTGAAACTGAACCTGTTCCATGATCTCCTGAGCTGTCATAGTCATATCTTCCGGCACTGCCACCCATTTATCTTCCACATCATTAAGCCGGTGGATAATGGCGATCACTTTTCCTGTAAACTCTTTTACCGGGTGATCGATACCCAGAACGTAGACGTCCTGTTCCTCGCCGTCCGGGGCTATGATTCCTTCAATGTAGCCGTAATTTACCGGGTAAAAAAGATCTTTATGTTCCGGATGGTAGGTGTCCATGGGCCGGTCGATTATGATATGTACAATCTGACCCGGAGTCGGTTTCTTCTTTTCCTGATCTATCTGCTTCATTTGTCTTCCTCTTTGAATACATAGCAGAAATCTGGCAGCTCTCCAAACATTTTCTGTTACGTCAGAAAAACTGACATTCACATTTCAACCTGTTCTTCTTTTTACCAGATCTTCGACTCTACAGCTGCACGCTCAATGCCAAGACCTTTCATATAACGATCCATAAACGCATTGAATCCTTTTACGCCTTCTTCCTCCGGTGCCAGTGTGCTGCCTTCGTTTCCTTTGAAGACATTTTCATCCAGGAAGTCTGCGAGGTTTTCGCCTTCTTTCCGGTTGATCATATAAGAAGCCAGAAGCGCGATTCCCCAGGCTCCGCCTTCTCCTGCTGTGGACATTACAGATACCGGTGCGTTTACCGCGTCTGCAAGGATCTGCTGGCCGACGCCTTTTGTCTTAAAGAGGCCTCCATGTCCCAGAAGCTTGTCGATCTTTACATGCTCCTGATTCAGAAGGATATCCAGACCTACACGCATGGCGCCAAGGCAGGTGTAAAGATTGTTCCGCATAAAGTTTGCCAGTGTAAATTTGCTCTCAGGAGAGCGGACAAACAGTGGACGTCCCTCTTCAAAACCGGTCATATGCTCGCCGGAGAAATAGCAGTAGGAAAGAAGTCCGCCACAGTCCGGATCGCCTTCCAGCGCTTTGTTATAAAGAGTACCGAACAGTTTGTTCATATCCACTTCCATACCCATAGCTTCCGCAAATTCCTTAAACACATTTACCCATGCATTCAGATCGGATGTACAGTTGTTGGAATGTGCCATGGCAACCGGATCTCCGGCCGGAGTTGTGACCATGTCAATCTCTTTGTACGGTTTGGAAAGAGCTTTTTCCAGGACAATCATTGCAAATACAGAGGTTCCCGCAGAAACATTTCCGGTACGCTGGCGGACACTGTTTGTGGCAACCATACCGGTTCCGGCGTCTCCCTCAGGCGGACACATCGGGATTCCGGCTTTCAGCTTGCCGCTTACGTCCAGGAGCTTTGCACCTTCCTCTGTAAGAACACCTGCATCCTGCCCTGCAACCAGAACTTCCGGCATAATGTCACGAAGTTTCCATGGGAATCCATAAGGCGCAACCAGCTCGTCAAACTTCTGCACCATCTCTTCGTTGTAGTCCTTTGTCTCACTGTCGATTGGGAACATGCCTGCCGCATCACCGATACCAAGAACTCTTTTTCCGGTGAGTTTCCAGTGTACATAGGCTTCCAGAGTAGTGATGTAGTCGATATCTTTTACATGCTCCTCGCCCTTCAGGATTGCCTGATACAGGTGTGCGATGCTCCATCTCTGAGGGATATTGTAATGGAAAAGCTCTGCCAGTTTTTCTGAAGCTTCTCCTGTGATGTTATTTCTCCAGGTGCGGAAAGGAACCATCAGCTCTCCCGCTTTGTTAAACGGCATATATCCGTGCATCATGGCGCTGACACCAAAAGCACCTACGCTTGTCAATTCCACGCCATATTTTTCCCGGACATCTTTTTCCATATCCTGGTAGCTGCCCTGGAGACCTTTCCAGATCTCCTC
>CAVEKJ010000252.1:0-3613 GCA_963616205.1 Prevotella sp. | reverse complement strand
AGGCGTTATGATAAAAGGAAGGTATGAAGAGACCACAAAAGGAACACCGCAAGGAGGATTATGCCGAGCTAGGCATAATCCGCCTTATGACGAGATAAACGTTATGCCGAGTTAACGCTGATTTTCTGCGTAAATATTGGATTTCTTTAAATTTATCTCGGCATAATACAAGCAAAAATGCTACACTTTGTTATTCTGTAATCATAAAAAAGAAAGGAGTCAGAAACTCATGAATCTTGAAATGATTACAGAAGGACTAAAACAACTGTTGCAGGAAAACAACTATTCTTCTGCGACTATCCGCTTTTATGAAGGTGAATGGAATAAGATCCATTGCTTTCTTACGGAAGAATACGGAAATACCGAATACGACATGGAACGGGGACTTAAATATCTCGAAAAACAATACGGATTCATTACGAAATATAATGATGGAACACTTTCCCAACAGAGAGTACAATTGCTCCGTGTTGTGCATATGCTGGAAGATTACCGTTTGCATCAGGTGCTTACCAGAAGATACCATGCCACAAAAAATCCCATTACGCTGAATGCGTACTATTCAAATTTATATACGGATTATTCAGATTTCCTGAATTCAACGGAACTGTCAGCAAGTACAGTCGGACATTATAAAGGGATTTCCAGGATTTTTATGGACTATCTTCAGCAGCGAAAGATTGGAGCTACAGAAAATATCACAATGGATGTTTGTAATTCTTATCTGAAAACGCTGGCAGGATATAGTTTTAAGACCATAGAACAGAATGTTTGCGGAATCAGACATTTTCTGCGTTTTATTTATTCTATCGGGATACTCTCCGCTGATTATGCTGAAAAAATTCATATGCCTGCTGTTTCCAAAAGTGCCAAAATACCTTCTGCATGGAAACTTGATGAATTGAAGGCAATGCTTTCGGTCATTGACCGGAACAGCCCTATCGGAAAACGTGACTATGCAATGATCCTTCTTGCATGTGTTCTTGGCCTTCGGATTGGAGATATCAAAAACCTGCGTTTCCAAAACTTTAACTGGGAAGATAAAAAACTGTCCCTCATACAGCATAAAACACATAAACCATTGACTCTGCCAATACCTGATGCGGTAGGCTGGGCGGTGATCGATTATATCAAAAACGGGCGACCTCAGTACTACGAATCGGATCAGGTGTTCCTGAAACATATGCCGCCATTTGATCCTATCGGCAATGAAAACCATATGCAGCAACAGCTTGTAAGATACATGCGGAAAGCAGGTATCGACCAGCGTACAAAAAAGCACTCCGGCTTTCATTCCTTAAGACATTCGGCCGGCTCCATGCTGTTGGAAATGGAGATACCGCTTCCAGTCATTACAGATATCCTTGGGCACTCTGATTCTGATGTAACGGCTGTTTATCTGAAGACAGACCTGCAGAAACTGGCCGAATGTGTGCTTTCACCGGAGGAATTCTGCCATGGATAAAGAAATCTATAACAGCATTTTTCAAGAGGAGATCCATGATCTTATAGCATTAAAACGTGCACTTGGATTCTCTTATGGATCAGAAGCAGGCTCCTTGCGGCGCATTGACAACTTTTTATGTGAAAACAATCTTTCCGAAAAGCGTATCTCTAAAGAACTTTGTGATCTATGGTGCAGAAAAAGGACTTATGAAACTGTCACGAATCAGGCGAGCCGTATCAGTGTCATGCGGGTTTTCTGCAGATATCTCAACGATATCGGGATTCCTGCATATATTCCACCAAAAGGGATCACCCGGAAAAGAAGCAGATACGATGCACACATTTACACGGATAAAGAACTTCAAGGTTTTTTTGATGCAGTTGACAAAAGTCGGTCGGTGCCGGATTCCTGCCCATATCGTGCTGATGTGATGCCGGTCTTTTTCCGTATCCTGTACACCAGCGGAATGCGTGTTTCGGAGCTGCGACTTGCCAGAATCCGTGATATCAACTTCGGAGAAGGGTATATCACTGTTCACGAAGCAAAAAATCATAAAGAGCGGTATGTCCCGATCCATCCTTTACTTACGGATAAGTGTAAGGAATTAAAAGAAAAAATCCATGCCCATTCATCCGATGATGAATATTTCTTTATGCTGCTTCCGGGAAGACCGATGACTTTAGGGAATGTATATAAAAATTTCAGGCGATATCTGGAACAGGCTGGTATCTCGCACACTGGAAAAGGCCCCCGTATCCATGACTTCCGCCATACTTATTGCGTAAATCTTCTCCGCAAATGGAGTGATGAAGGAAAAGACCTGATCGCATATCTTCCCTATATGCGTACGATGCTTGGGCATGAAAGTTTTGAGGAAACAGCGTATTATCTAAAACTTACGACGGAACGTTTTCCATATATAAAAGAACGGATGAGGGAATCTTTTCCTGATCTGATCAGGGAGGCAGTTATCAATGAACATGAATTCTACTGATTTTGCCTGTCTGGTCACAGGATTTTTAACGGACTATCTGCCGAATCATAGATGTTATTCCAAGAATACCATTCTCAGTTACAGAGACACTTTGAAACTGTTCCTTCGATTTTTAAAAGAAGAAAAAGGGATCTTACTGAATTCTTTTTATATCAGGGACTTCAAACGTGAACTGGTGATTGAATTTCTGGAATGGTACCGGAACAACGGGGCTGGTATAACTGCAGCAAATCAAAGGCTGGCTGCATTGAAAGCATTCAGCGATTATGCACAGATGGAACATATCGAGTACATTGCCCCTTTACAGAATGTCTCCGGGATCAGGGCAAAAAAGGCTGCACCGAAAGAAGTATCTTTCCTGACCGTGGAACAGATGTCATCACTAATAAACAGTCCGGATGTTAATTCCTATACAGGTTTCCGACATCGGGTGATCCTTACACTTCTGTATGACAGTGGGTGTAGAGTTCGGGAATTATGCGATATCACGATAGCCGATATATCGTTAGGTCCTGTTGCAACCGTAAGATTACACGGAAAAGGTGACAAATACCGTACAGTTGTGGTATCAGATGCGACAGCAAAGCTTGTTGAAAACTATCTTAGCCGATACCGTTCATACGCTGTTGGAACCGATTTTTTGGTCACTAACCGTTATCATCGAAAGATTGACCGTGATGGTATCTCTTATATCATAAAAAAATATGTAGATATGATCCGTAAAAAAGATGCAACATTCCCAGAGCATGTACACTGTCATATGTTCCGTCATTCAAAAGCAATGCATATGTTGGAAGCCGGTATCAATATCGTCTATATCAGAGATTTCCTCGGACATGAGGATATTTCTACGACGATGATTTACGTGAGAGCTGATAATCGTCTGAAAAATGATGCAGTTAATGCACTTGCTCCAAAAGTTACTGAGGAAAGAAATTTTCCTGACTGGAACAAAGATAAAGATCTTTTACAGTTTTTAAATTCCTTAAAGTAGAAAAGTATTATGCCGAGTTACACAAGTAGAAACACTGATAAAATCTAAAAATACTGCACGTATCTCGGCATAACATCTATCTCGTCATAAGGCGGAAACCTATCCCCACTGCTGTCCAATATTATGCTGAATGAACTGGATAAGGAGTTGGAAGCAAGAAACTTGCATTTTGTCCGCT
>CAVEKJ010000251.1:0-3613 GCA_963616205.1 Prevotella sp. | reverse complement strand
GTCTACGGTTGTGAAGATCTTCATCTCACGGCCAAGTTTGTTGTGGTCACGTCTCTTGGCCTCTTCCATCTGCTCCAGATGCTCTTTCAGCTCATCCTTTGTTGCATAAGCTGTTCCGTAGATACGTGTGAGCATTGCGTTTTTCTCGCTTCCTCTCCAGTATGCGCTGGAAGAAGAAAGAAGTTTGAATGCTTTGACACCTTTTACGCTCATCAGGTGCGGGCCTGCACAGAGGTCTGTCCAGTCTCCCTGGGAATAGAAGGAAATTTCCTCTCCCTCCGGAAGATCCTCGATCAGCTCTACTTTGTATGGCTCATTTTTCTCTTTGAAGTATGCGATGGCATCTTCACGAGATTTTGTGAAGCGCTCGATCTTTGCGCCTTTTTTGATGATCTTTTTCATCTCTTTTTCGATAGCGTCAAGATCCTCGCGGGAAAATGGCTCGTGGTCGAAATCATAGTAGAATCCTGTATCAATGGATGGTCCGATGGCAACCTTTGCCTCCGGATACAGGTTCTGTACAGCCTGTGCCATTACGTGAGATGCTGTATGGCGGAGAACTGCAAGGCCTTTCTCATCTTTTGCTGTAAGGATGTTCAGTTCGCAGTCACTGTCAAGAACTGTACGAAGATCTACAACCTCTCCGTTTACTTCTCCTGCACATGCGGCACGCGCAAGGCCTTCGCTGATATCATATGCGATATCGATTACAGATTTTGCTTCTGCATATTCTTTTTTTGATCCGTCTTTTAATGTGATGATCATGTTTGTTTCCCCTTTCGTTTTCGATGTGGTTTCTATGGTACACAGTACGGTTTCTGTACTTTTGTAAGAGATTTTTTGTAATAAAAAAATCCCTCACAGTACATCACGCACTGTAAGGGACGAGTTCATTCATTCTCGCGGTTCCACCCTGCTTGCTCTGCTACACTGGATATTCCAGGATATCAAAGCCTCTCAATTATGATGATAACGGAATCACCGGACCGGATTGGGGCCACTCGGAGGTAGTCTTCGGCTGTTTCCCGATAAGATGTTTCCAGCACTTCACATCTCTCTCTGTAACGTTTCACAGCTTACTCGTCTCGTCAGCGTGTTGTGTATTGCTTTTTCTGTGGTTCATTATAAGCGCAGGATTTTTATTTGTCAACGTGTGTTGACAAAATTTTTGAGATTTCTCTTCTCACACAGATCTACAGATTTCCCATGAGTTTATCTTTGATGATGGCCAGGATCTCACGGGGAATGTAGAGCAAAAGGCGCCAGCTTCGGTATCTGGAAGGCACCATTACCACTTCCCGGAAGCCACATTTTCTTGCGATGGCCGCACCTCTCCATACATGAAAATTGTTGGTCACAACGCCTACGCAACAGTCTGTGGTTCCGATCTTTTTAAGGCTGAACACCAGATTCTCCCTGGTACTGGTGGATTCTTCTTCCAGGATCAGTCTCTCCCCGTCAATCCCATGGCCGGTGAGATAGCGGTACATGGCCTCTGCCTCGGAAATATTTTCCCCGTCGCCCTTTCCTCCGGAGAGGACTGCCTTCGTCCCGGGATTCTCCTTAAGATAAAGAAGAGCCCTTCTGGCTCGTTCCAGAAGGGCAAGTGTCATCCGTGTTCCGTCCACGTGGGCGCCTAACACGATAATGTAATCCAGATTCTTCTTTACGCTCATTATCTTCCGCAGCAGTATTTGTATTTCTTGCCGCTTCCGCATGGGCACGGATCGTTTCTTCCGACCTTGTGTGGTTTCACAACTGTGCCGGATTTCTTCTGCTCCATGTAAAGAGCCTTCTTCTTCTCTTCTGTGAAGATCTTGTCCCACTGAGGAAGGTTGTACAGCCAGTCAGCCTTGGCATCTACCATGTTCTTGTAGAGGGCTTCTTTATCAAATGCAAGGTTTACCTTGGTGTTCTCATCCATAGTCTCGATCGGGTTCGGAACTTTCAGGCTGTCGTTGATTCCGTCAAGGAAACCAACCATAGTCATAACGTCCTGGCCATATTTCTCAGCAAGCTCTTTAACGGTTCCGGAAACGACTTCATCCGGGTTCTCCAGAAGCTGCTCGTAAATGTTCTTCTCAATGTTAAAATAAGTTGCCCAGAAGCGCTGAAGCTTATTCTTATCTGCATTCTGATTATAAGCAACGGAACGCCACTGCTCAAGAATTGTCATATCGCTCATTGTCTGATCCTCTTTTCCAAAATTTTAGATGAATAAAACGGACATTATATTCCGCTTCGCAATTTTTGTTTATTATATCATCTTTTATCTAAGAAAGCAAATACATCTGCTTCATATACACAAAAATCCACATAAAAAAGCTACTTTCTTCCCAGCATACAGTATTGTGCTGTGCAGAATATTTTCTCGGAAAATCATGAAAAAAGGACAGCAGATTTTCTCATTCACTGTCCTTTTCTTATATCATATCAGATTTATTTTACTGAAGGTACTGATTGGATCTCCAGATCACACTTACCAGACGTGCGATACATGCCCGGAGGTCCTCGATCTTAAGGGTTCCATCTTTCAGTTCTTTTCTGAGATTGTCATGATCTCCGAAGCATCCTGGCATTACCAGGTCATTTCCTGCTCTCATGCAGCCGGATGCTGTACAGCTGTCTCCCTGTTCTGTAGTTGTCCAGTCTGTCATGATCGCGCCTTTGAATCCCCATTCATTTCTGGCAGACTCGGTGCAGAGGTCATAGTTATTTGCCGCATGAATGCCATTGATCAGGTTGTAACTGGTCATGATGGACATTGGCTGAGATTCTTTTACCGCAATCTCAAAACCTTTCAGATAAACTTCACGAAGTGCACGCTCAGATATGACACCGTTGGATCCCATACGGTTATCTTCCTGGTTGTTGCAGGCAAAATGTTTAATGGTGGTTCCACATCCGTAGTTGGACTGAACCCCTTCTGTCATGGCTGCCGCAATGGTTCCGGATACATAGGGATCTTCGGAATAGTACTCGAAGTTTCTTCCGCAGAGAGGATTTCTGTGGATATTCATTCCCGGCGCAAGCCAGAGTGTCACTCCGAAATGTTCCATCTCTGTTCCGATCATAACTCCCACTTCACGGATCAGTTCCTGGTTCCAGGTCTGTGCAAGCAGTGTTCCAACCGGGATCGCCGTACAGTACTGATAATATCTTTCTCCCGGAAGTTCTCTGGAATCATCGTAGAACAGTCCACCTTCCAGACTGAATTCAAATGGCATGGAAACAATACTTCCATTATTTACATGATAATACTTCATCAGACGCAGTCCTGCCGGTCCGTCTGCCAGGACGATGCTTGCAAGTCCTTTGTCTACTGCACAGCGATGAGTCTCACCTGCAGAACCAGGTACGGAGATTCCTGCTGCTCCAAGATTACCGCCCTGTGCTTTGCCCGGATCTCCTGCTGCCAGATCGATCAGTTCTTCTTCCGACAGAGTTTTTACAAAATCCATGGCTTCCTTCTCATAGAGGTCTGCATTTTTCTTATATTCCACAGTCTCTGTGGCAATGTCTGCACCGTGAATGTCAAGAACAGTCAGTTTTTCTTCTTTCGCCTGCTGTACTGCTGCCGCCTCCCTTTTTGCGGTTCTGGATGCTTCCTGGG
>CAVEKJ010000250.1:0-3647 GCA_963616205.1 Prevotella sp. | reverse complement strand
GTCCAGGAGGAACCATATGTCATACCCTGTCCGCCATAAGAACCGTTCCAATCACCTGTTACCGGATCAAATTCTACGATGTGGCGGGAAGATCCATCTGGGCGGATAAATACCTTTGCTGCAGTATCTGCATGCTTCATGGCGATATGTAAGAAGCTCGGATTTCCACTCTCCTCATATGCCCAGTACAAAAGCGGCAGATTCATCATACAGTCGATGATCGCCCATCCGTCTACCTGATGATCTGGTCTGGAATTCCATGCAACAATGAACTCTCCCTTTGCATTGTAACGGCCTGCCAGGTTGGAAGCTGCTAACATTCCTCTGTTTTTGGACTCCTCTGAACCAAACAGGCGATAATTTGCCACTGCTGTCGGCAGCCAGCGGAAACCACTATCATGATCCATTACATGGTAGTTCATCAATGCGGCATCCAGCTTCTTCTCAAGTTCCTCTGCGGACTCCTTGTAAACCGGCTCCTTTGTTGCCTGATACAGCTGCCACATCATGCCGCCCCAGAAACCATTCGTCCACCAACCGATCTCCTTTCCGGAGCAATCGTTGAATACACCATCCTGTGCGGTATACGGAACTTTTCCGACGTTTCTCTTTGCTACCGCAATCTCCTTTTCCTTAATCTTTCTGGCAACCTCCTGTGCCCATGCCTTATTGTCCATAAAAAAAATCTCCTTTCTGTTTCTCTCATCATCATTTTATCTGATTCGTATATAGAAATCAATGTAAAATCCTTTGCCTATTTACTGTTTGCACTCGTCTCACTGCTAATTTTGCCAAGCCACACGAACTGTAATTAACCCTTTACAGAACCGATCATGACACCCTTTACGAAGTACTTCTGTACAAATGGGTAAATGATTAAAACAGGCACCATACTAACCATGATCAGCGAATATTTGATTACACCAACCATATCCTGCAGTCTCGCCTGCAGCTCCGGATCCTGAACAGTGGACGGATCAATCTGGCTCGCCATCAGGATTTCACGAAGAAACAACGTCAGCGGATAGAGTGCCTTGTCATGCAAATAAATCATCGCATTAAAATAGGCATTCCAGTGACCTACACCATAAAATAATACAAGAACGGCCAGGATTGCTTTTGAAAGCGGCAGAACTACTTTTAAATAATATTTGATATCGGAGCAGCCATCAATCTTGGATGCTTCAAGCAGCTCGATCGGAATCGTATTGCTGATGAATGTACGGCAGACAATCAGGTTGTACACACCAATTGCACCCGGAAGCAACAGCGCCCATCTGGTGTTGAGCATGTTTAATTGCTGAATGACCATGTATGTTGGAATCAGACCTCCGCTGAAAAACATCGTAAATGTGAACAGCAGCATGATGCCGTTTCGCCCCGGAAGGTCTTTTCTTGAAAGACAATAGCCGGCTGTCATCGTCATCGCTACATTGATCGCAGTTCCGGCAAATGTGTAAAACAAAGAGTTGGCAAAACCGATCCACACCGTCTTTGTATTAAAGACAGTCTTATAGCCTTCCAGACTGAAATCAACCGGGAACAATACGACTTTTCCAGACTGAACAGCGGTGCCAGACGAAAATGATGCACTGATTACGAAGATACATGGGTAGAGCACCATGATAAAAAAGATCGTCAAAATCAGGATGGTAATGATATAAAATGCTTTGTCATTCCAACTATAACGTTTAAATTTACGCATATCCTACCTCCTTAGAAAATTCCGCTTCCGCTTAATTTTTTACTCAGTGTGTTCGCAATAATCAGCAAAGTAAAGTTGATTACTGAGTTGAACATACCAATCGCAGTTGACAGTGAAAAGTCAGTAATACCACTTGCAAGACCAATCTTATATGTGTATGTCGAAACGATCTCGCTGTAATTTAAGTTCAAGTCGTTCTGCATCAGAAGAACTTTTTCATATCCGACATTCATGATATTTCCAACTGCCAGAATCAGCATAATGCTGGCTGTCGGCTTGATGGACGGAATATCAATATAAAGAAGTCTCTGGAAGCGGCTGGCTCCATCAATCATCGCTGCTTCGTGAAGGGACTGATCTACACCTGCGAGTGCTGCTATATAGATAATTGCACTATATCCGGTCGTCTGCCATACTGCGGACCACACGTAAATGTGCTTAAACAATTTTCCATTTGCAAGAATATTCGGAGCCGTCTTTCCAGTAAATAGTGCAAAGAGACTTCCCCAAAGACCATTACGATAATCCAGAATCTGGAAAATCAGACCAACCATAACAACCGTGGAAATAAAGTATGGGATATACGTTACTGTCTGAATCACTTTTTTATAACGTCGTCCCGGCATTGCATTCAGAAGAAGTGCAAATAAAATCGGAATCGGGAATGTAACAACGAGAGAATACAACGAAATCGTCAATGTATTTTTCATAACGATCGAAAACTTAACAGATTTGAAAAATTTTTCAAAATTCTTAAAGCCAACCCAGTCGCTTCCCCAAATGCCCTGCCTTACATTATATTTCTTAAATGCGATTACCAGACCGCCCATCGGAACATAGGCAAACACAATCAGCCACGCAAGCGGCAGCAAAAGCAGCAAATACAGCTGCCATCTGGAGCGAATGCGCTTCATCAATGTCTTTTTGTTCTGTGCGCGAACCTGTGACGAACCCTCTGCCATAGATCTGCCTCCTTTTATGCAATATGGACGGGCAGACATACTATTCATGTAGACGCCCATCCATATGATGATAATTAATTATTTAAAATGATTTTGATTCATTATTTCGTTCTGTCGTAAGCAGCCTGTGCAGTCTCAAGCCATGTGGAAAGTCCCATTAACTCAAGCTCGTCCAAATAGTTGTTCCATCCATCGTCATCGAGAGATCTGGCACCGGTGATGAACTCTGCCATGCACTGATCAACAAATGTCGGAAGTGTAGTCAGCTGCTCCTGAATTACTTCAGTCTCGTCAAGTGTATACTTTAAAGTAGGAAGTACATATTCCGGATGCTTACTGTAATACATCTCATAGCACTTTGCATTCAGCTGAGTCGGATCGTTTACATCAAACTTATTTCCGGAAGAATAATCGTAAACGGTGTTGCCCATCTCAAGACTTGCATATCTTGGTCCATGGTTTCTCCATGTCTGACTCTGATTGTCAGCCCATACAGTAGAAATAACAAGCATTGACAGACTGTCATACAGTCCAGCCTCTACATAAGCATTGGTCTGTCCCTCTAAGTCCTTTGGATCTCTTGTCCAGTCAACGCCTTCCTCTCCGAAACGCTCGATCAGACCGGTATCAATATTGAAGAATTCATCTGCGAACTTCAAAACAAGATCCAGTTTATCAGTTCCATTGATGATGTACATTTCCTGTCCCGGGTTATATGGATTATATGGTGTATACTGTACACCTTCCGGTCCCTTTAATGGCTCGATCATTTCCATCTCTGCAAAGTTTGCATTGTTCTTTACATCCGGCCAATTGCTTAAAGAGCCTGCTGTTGTCAGACCAACGATTGGTGTCTCCTGATTTAAGATGGCCTTGAACTGCTGTCCGTCATCGGTAAAGATATTTGCAGACAAAAGACCTTCGTTGTACAGGTCGTTCATATAAGCTAAACCTTCACGCCATGCATCCTGTGTAAACGG
>CAVEKJ010000249.1:0-3663 GCA_963616205.1 Prevotella sp. | reverse complement strand
GCCGGTACGTTTCTCGGATTCGGTGAGAACGCCGTTTTCCTCTTTGGCATTGACAAGAGTAACATAGCCTTCATCTACCTCAGATTTTTCATCCAGAAGGTCAAAGATACGTTTGGCACCTGCGAGAGCCATAACAATACTGTTGAACTGCTGGCTGACCTGGTTGATGGGCATGTTGAAACTCTTGTTGAAAGTCAGGAAACTGGCAAGCCCGCCAAGGGTAAAGTTTCCAATGCCGTTGATGGCAAGGACACCACCGACCATAGCACAGATCACATAGCTGACGTTTCCAAGCTGAGCAACCACAGGCATCAGGATGTTGGCGAAGCGGTTGGCATTGTCTGCACTGTGGAAAAGCTGGTCATTCAGTTCATCGAATTTCTCGATGCTTTCGTCCTCGTGGCAGAAGACTTTGACAACTTTCTGGCCTTCCATCATCTCTTCGATATAACCATTGACAATACCAAGGTTGGTCTGCTGTTCCAGGAAATATTTTCCACTTAGGCCTGCAAGTTTCCGGCTGGCAGTAAGCATAATACCCACCATAAGCAGGGTCACGACGGTAAGCGGAATATTCAGGATCAGCATGCTGACAAAGACACTGACAATGGTGATCACGCTGGAAAGCAGCTGCGGGAAACTCTGACTGATCATCTGGCGCAGGGTATCGATATCGTTGGTGTAGATAGACATGATATCGCCATGTGCGTGAGTGTCAAAATATTTGATCGGAAGGGTTTCCATTTTTGCAAACATGTCGTTTCGGAGGTTGCGTAAGGTTCCCTGGGAAACGTTGATCATGATACGGTTGTAAGTATAGGTGGCGATAACACCGATGGCGTAAAAACATGCCACACGTGCGATCGCTGCAGTTAACGGGCCGAAGTCCGGTGTATCTGCCTTAAGAAGCGGCGCGATATACTGGTCGATCAGGGTTTTCATAAACATGGTTCCCTGAACATTGGCGAGAACGCTGACAAAGATACAGATCACCACGATCACGATATGGATACTGTAGTTCTTAAAAATATAACGGGTAAGGCGTCCCAGAAGTTTTCCCGGCTGTTCCGGTGTTCCCATGCCTTTTGGTCCAGAGCCGTTCGGGCCTTTCATATTCTGTTTTTTCAAGCCGGTTCACCTCCCTCGTCAAAATCACCGGCACCGCCGGTCTGTGAATTGAATACATCCTGATAGATGGCATTGGTCTTAAGAAGTTCCTCGTGTGTGCCAAAGCCGTTGATCTCACCGTTATCCATAACAATGATACGGTCTGCATTCTGGATACTGGAAACACGCTGTGCGATGATCAGCTTGGTGGTATCCGGAATCTCTTCGGCAAAAGCACGACGGATCCTTGCGTCTGTGGCAGTATCTACCGCACTGGTGGAGTCATCCAGGATCAGAATCTTCGGTTTCTTCAGAAGAGCACGGGCGATGCAGAGACGCTGTTTCTGGCCTCCGGAAACGTTGGAACCACCCTGTTCAATGAACGTATTGTACTTATCCGGCATTTTTTCGATGAAATCATCGGCACAGGCAAGCTGGCATGCACGGCGGCATTCTTCTTCTGTGGCGTTCTTGTCGCCCCAGCGGAGGTTTTCCAGAATGGTTCCTGAGAAGAGGACGTTTTTCTGGAGAACAACGGAAACCTGGTTTCTGAGGGATTCCAGATGATATTTGCGCACATCAATGCCGCCGACAGAAACAGAACCGTCGGTCACGTCATAAAGACGACTGATCAGGTTGACAAGACTGGATTTGGCACTTCCGGTACCGCCGATGATTCCGATGGTCTCGCCGGAACGGATGGAAATGTTGATATCTTTTAAAACAGGCTCCTGGCTGTCTTTTTTGTAACTGAAGTTTACGTGGTCAAAGACAATGCTTCCGTCCGGAACCTCTGTTACCGGGTTTTCCGGGTCTGTGATATCAGCAGTGTCGTTGATAACCTCTGTAACACGCTCTGCACTGGCGATACTCATGGTGACCATAACGAAAACCATGGAGAGCATCATCAGGCTCATAAGAATGTTCATGCAGTAAGTAAGAAGACTCATAAGCTCACCGGTGGTGAGAGAGCTGCCTACGATCATTTTTGCGCCAAGCCAGCTGATTCCAAGGATGCAGGCATAAACAGTAAACTGCATCAGGGGCATGTTCATGACAACGATCTTCTCGGCACTTAAGAACATTTCGTATACTTTGTTGCAGGCTTTCTGGAATTTGCTGATCTCGTAGTCTTCACGGACATAGGCTTTTACTACGCGGACAGCACCGATATTTTCCTGGACACTTGCGTTCAGGTCATCGTATTTACGGAACACAGCCTGGAAATATACGGTTGCTTTCCGCATGATAAAGATCAGGCAGGCGCCGAGGAAAATGACCGCGATCAGATAGATGCTTGCAAGTTTGGCGTTGATGAGAAATGCCATGACCATGGCACAGATCAGGCTGGCCGGTGCACGGGTACACATACGCAGGATCATCTGGTAGGCATTCTGCAGGTTGGTCACATCGGTGGTAAGACGGGTGATCAGGCCGGCAGTGCTGTACTTGTCAATGTTGGAAAAAGAAAAGGTCTGGATGTTGGTGTACATGGCTTTTCGGAGATTTCTGGCAAAGCCTGTAGATGCCAGTGCTCCGTATTTTCCACCCATAACGCCGGACCAGAGTCCACACAGAGCAAGAATTACCATAACACCACCCATCCGGTAGATATGGCCGATATTTCCGGCTTCCACACCCTTATCAATAATGGAAGCCATGGCCAGGGGGATCAGAGTCTCAAAGAGAACTTCCAGAATCATGAAAAAAGGTGTGAGAAACGATGCCTTTTTAAATTCCCTGACCTGGGCCAGAAGGGTTTTGAGCATAAAAAAACTCCTTTCTTCTTACTGTTCAAAAAGATAGCACCCCTGGAAAAAATCTCGGGCTGCTACAGAACAGATGTATTATTCAGATACTATTATCAGGGAAAATATTTTTGATGTCAAGACAAATATGTGCGAAAAGCTTGACATAATATTTTTTAAGCGGTATATTAAAAGTTAATATTCACCTGTAAAATAAGGGCGTCAATAAGCCTATAGCAGAGCGGGATACAAATGTCCGGTGTATGCGAATACCCACCGGATCATTTCGAAAATGTATTTCAAAAATGTATTTCAAAAATGCAACAGGAGAATATGACAGAAAATTCAGATATGAGCGAGCAGAAAACGCGGATGCTTTTTATCCGCTTTAATTTATGTGTAGGGAGGATTTTTTTATGGAGATCAGACAGTCAGCAGAGGATTACCTGGAATCAATTCTGGTTTTATCCAAAAAGGGAGGCGGAGTCCGTTCCATTGATATTGCCAACAGACTTGGCGTTTCCAAACCAAGTGTCAGCCATGCAATGAAGCTTCTCCGTGAGGACGGATACATTGCCATGGACCGTTACGGTACCGTGACACTTCTGGAGAAGGGCGCAGAGATCGCCAATCAGATTTATGAGCGCCACACTGTTCTTTCAAAGATGTTGGAAGGACTTGGTGTTCCGGCAGAGATCGCACTGGAAGATGCCTGCAAGATGGAGCATGATATCAGTCCGGAGAGTTTTGAGAAGATCAAAGAGCATTACAATCACTATATTAAGAGAGAAGAAACAGAATAAACGGC
>CAVEKJ010000248.1:0-3673 GCA_963616205.1 Prevotella sp. | reverse complement strand
TCACTGGAGAGGGGGTGTATATAAATCGCTTAAAGTCTTATTTTTTTTGTCAATTTTTAAAAATATGCTTGCACGTCCCACTACATTCCACTATAATAAAGTGTGGAGGACATTGCTTATGAGATTAGGATGGACAACTGGAAAGTATTCTATCACATACCGGGCTGTCAAAACAGTTCGGCTTAATGGTAAAAATAAAACACAGATAGTCAAATCATTTGGATCTGAAAAATATATCTGTGAAACCTATGGAGTATCAGATGCTAAAGCATGGGCGAAAGAACAGGTCCGACTGATGAACAAGGCCGAGCAGGATGATGCTGCCAAATTTAATATTGAACTCTGCGCCGGAACAGACCTGCCTATGGATGAACAACGCCGTTTTAACGGCGGATATCTTTTTCTTCAGGATATTTATTATGATCTTGGACTCCATAAGATATGCCGGGCAATTTCACGCAGATATCCTTTTGAGTATGACCTCAATGATATCCTCTCCCGTCTTATTTACACAAGGATCCTGTTCCCTGCATCCAAACGGAGCAGTTTGGAAGATGCCAAACGGTTCATTGAACCACCATCTTTCAAACTTCACGATATTTACCGTTCCCTTTCTGTCATGGCAAAAGAATCGGATTACATCCAGAGCCGTTTATTCAAAAACAGCACAGGCATACAAAAACGAAATACACAGGTCATCTACTATGATTGTACCAACTTTTATTTCGAAACAGATACAGCTGAGTATGATAAGCAGTTTGGCAAAAGCAAAGAAAACCGGCCTCTCCCTATCGTGGGCATGGGACTTTTTATGGATACAGATGGTATCCCAATATCTTTTTCCATATATCCCGGCAACAGAAATGAGCAGCTCACCATGATCCCTCTGGAAGAAAAAATGCTCTCCAGCTTTGATATGTCCAAGTTTATCGTATGCACAGATGCCGGTCTTTCTTCCGCCTCAAACAGGGCATTCAATACTTACGATAATACGGACGGTATGCGTGGCTATATTACCACACAGTCCTTAAAAACACTGAAGGGGTTTTTGCAAAAATGGTGTATGGCAGATGATGGCTGGACACTGGATGGAGATACTTCAGGTAAAAAATATAAGCTTTCAGAGTTAGATGATGATCTGGACAAAGATAAGATCTTTTATAAAACAAGATGGATGAAAGAAGAAGGACGCATTCACACAGAAAACGGAGATAAAAAACAGGTGATCGAACAAAAGCTCATTGTATCCTATTCCATCAAATACCGTAACTTTATGCGGCATATACGGAAAGGACAGCTTGAACGTGCGAAAAAACTTGTTGTATCCGGAGAGAAGACCATAAATAAAAAGAAACAGAATGACCCAAAACGTTTTATCCGGACAGATCATGCCACCAAAGACGGTGAGATTGCTGACCAGTCCATTAGTTACATTGATCCAGCCGTTATTAACGAAGAAGAAAAATACGATGGTTTCTATGCGGTATGCACAAATCTGGATGACAGTATAAGCAATATCGTAAAAGCGAATAAACGCCGTTGGGAGATTGAAGAATGCTTTCGGATCATGAAAACAGACTTTGAGGCACGACCTGTTTATCTAAAACGTCAGGACCGGATACTTGCACATTTCATTACCTGTTTTATTGCATTGATCGTATACAGATATCTGGAGAAAAAACTGGATAACCACTATACGATTGATCAGATCCTCCCGACTTTACAGGAAATGGATTTCATAAATAGGTGATTGCGAAACTCCAATCTATGATTAAGCCAAAGTTATCCACATTTATCCTGATGAGGTAATTGTTTCGCACTTGTAGTGCAGTTACATGGATCATAGATATTTAGGCGCACTTGAATAAACTGCGTCTGTTCGATGCAAATGGTAAGTCCTATGCTATGAGTGGTTTCAGGCTTCGGATGTATTCATGGTGATGAATCTTATCGGCAAGGAGAACCGTAATTAATTGCGTAACACCAGCAAGTATCAGGTCCGCGTGTAAAGTTTTTTGATTTTGGGTTTTGCGTCCTGCAAGACAGAGATTTTCTTTGATATGATGGATATCTCTTTCTACAACGGTTCTGATCTTGTAAGTACGATCCCAATCCTCTGTTCCGCGGACGGTGCCTGGATAAGCGCGGAGATTTTTCTCTGGATAAATGTAAATCATGCGGCCACATTTTGAAACGGTGCAGGGGTTCTCGCACAAACATTTACGATGAGATTTGTGTGTGGCTTTATCATAAATCCACTCCATCTTAGGGCAAACAAACTTGAAAGTTGGAATGCCACTTCTCAGATTCGATTTACTTCCTTCGGGTTTCATCAGTAAAGTCGGATCATGAGGGCAACAGGGAATACCATCCGCATTGATCGTATAGTCCTGCTTTTCAAGTTTTGATCTGGAGTTTAGCGGAATATATGCCCGATTAAAATGTTTGCCAGAGCCAAAAGTATCTCCTGTAAGTAGACATTTATAAAGTTCAACCGTATCAAACGCAGCATCTCCCAAAAATGTTTTTGGATTTATGAGCGGATGTTTGGAAAAGAAGTCTTTCAGTGTAGGAAGAAGAAGTTTTGAGTCATGAACACACTTATCTTCGTCAGGAGAATCCGATTTCTTTTCAACAACGATATCCGGATGAGCAGTCATAAATGTCTTGTTGTAAAAAGAAATATGGCGTACGATACCAAGGCCGTTGGTAATAATTCCAAACTTAAAAACATAGCAAAAATGGCCGTTGATATATAACTGTCTGATCTCAGGATTAGCAGAAGCATGGGAAGGCATGGAACCATAGGCAGCTTTATAGGGATCATAAGATTTATGGAATCCATGTGCCTTTGCGTAAGCTTTGAGCTGTTTGATGATCCGATTTGCATACTTCGGATTATTTTCAGAAACAAAGGCTTCGATACCAGAAGAATCGAAAATGGTCATATCTGCTTTGGTAGAATTAATGGCCTGACAGATAGGCTCTGTAAGATCGACAAGCTTATCGAAAACACTCTGAAGGTCATCCAGGAAATCCTGCTTAAAGCGGGTGATCTTGGAAGCATCTGGAACTTTTGAAAAACCACAGAAATCGCGAAGTGGTTTTGAATAAGTAAGGAAAGTCAAAAGGAGCTGATCTGTAGGGATGGAAAAGATCCGTTGAATGATCAAAGCCCAAAGAAGGGCATGTAAAGGGTATTTACGGGTTCTGCCCGTTGATGCATAGAAATGATTTCGAAAAGAAAGGGAGATCATTTCATCTAAATCGATATGGTTATGTAACAGAGAAAGAAACGCAGGTTTGTCATCTTGAAATTTTTCTTGGCAATCTGAAAAAATATCTGCCAAAGAAAGCTGTTTATATGGTATCATAGATATCAGAATAACTCCTTTCTTGGATGGTGGTTTTTAGTTTTTTGTTAACTCTATTATACCATATCCGGTGAGGAGTTATTTTAATTTAGGTAACAAAAAATGCCGTATTTATGCGGCTTGTGGCGTTTCGCAAACGCCTATAGGAACGCAAAATCAGAAAGGAGTGCCACCTCATGAATGAAAAACACATGCAGTACGTTCTGACCGTCTTAAAGGAAGGCAGCTTTACGAATGCGGCAAAGAAGCTCTATGTTTCCCAGCCCTCTTTGAGCCAGATCATAAAGACGACGGAGAGC
>CAVEKJ010000247.1:0-3678 GCA_963616205.1 Prevotella sp. | reverse complement strand
AATGTCCCAGTTCATGGATCAGTATCACAACGCTGAAAATAATCACAGCAATCACAAATCTCAATTTACCACCTGCTTTCGATCCACTGGTAAGTATCCTGCTCTACAGAAAGGATCTCGTCCAGATCCGGGTGAGCGATCTTTTTGTGTCTTTCCATAGACTGTGCAATAATCTCATAAATATCCAGGAAACCGATCTTTTCTTCCAGAAATTTCTTTACTGCAAGTTCATTTGCTGCATTAAAGACCGTCGGCATACTTCCGCCTTCCCGGGATGCCTGGATTGCCATCGGAAGGCCACGGAATGTCTCCATATCCGGAACTTCAAAAGTAATCTCGCGAAGTTTCGTAAAATCAAGACGTTCTCCATCCAGATAGCGTCTGTGCGGATAGTACAGAGCGTACTGGATCGGAAGCCTCATATCCGGAGTTCCAAGCTGTGCCATAATCGCTCCGTCTTTAAATTCCACCATAGAATGAATGATACTCTGCGGCTGTACCACTACCTGGATATGATCCAGATCCATATCAAACAGCCATTTCGCCTCCATAACCTCCAGACCTTTATTTACCAGAGTTGCAGAGTCTACCGTAATTTTACGGCCCATCACCCAGTTTGGGTGTTTCAGAGTATCCGCAACAGTAACATTCTTAAGTTCTTCTGTGGTACGACCACGGAAAGGGCCTCCAGATGCCGTGATCAGGAGTTTATGGATCTCTTTGTTTTCTTCTCCATGGATTACCTGGAAGATCGCACTGTGTTCACTGTCTACAGGAAGGATGGATACCCCGTATTCTTTTGCCATCGGCATGATCAGATGTCCGGCTGTAACAAGAGTCTCTTTATTTGCCAGAGCAATGTCCTTCCCGGCACGGATTCCTTCCATGGTCGGACGGATCCCGATCATTCCCACGATCGCGGTAACCAGAATATCGGATTCCGGCATGGACGCCAGTTCCAGAAGTCCTTCCATTCCGCTGACCACCTTTGTGTCTGTATCCGCAATACGGGTTTTCAGATCCTGGGCTGCCTTCTCATCCCAGACTGCTGCCAGAAGCGGGTGAAACTCCCGGATCTGCTCTTCCAGTTTCTCCACACTTTTTCCCGCACTGACTGCAACTACACGAAGGTCTTCGTTTTTCCTTGCCACATCCAGTGTCTGGGTTCCGATGGAACCGGTAGATCCTAAGATTGCAATATTCTTCATTTCAATATCTCCTAAATTCCAAGAATTGTTTTTGCAAGATAGTAAATAACAGGTGCTGTGATGATCACACTGTCAAAACGATCAAGGATTCCTCCGTGGCCCGGGATCAGTTTGCCGTAGTCCTTGATGTTCTGATTTCTCTTGATCGCAGATGCAGCCAGATCACCAACCATGGAGATCAGCGCTCCAACGGCACAGATCAGGGCATATTCTGCCATTTTTCCCTGTGTGGCCGCTGCATAGATCACTCCAAGAAGCGCCGCTCCCACAACGCCGCCTACAGCTCCCTCGATGGATTTCTTCGGGCTTAAAACCGGCGCCATCTTATGCTTGCCAATAAGCATTCCCACGCAGTAAGCGCAGGTATCACAGCCCCAGGAGCATAAGAAGATCAGCCATACCAGGAACTTTCCGTCCGGAAGGCTTCTGGTAAGATAGATAAAGGAAAGCATCACCGCAACATATACCACTCCGAAAAATGCTGCCATCACCTGTTCCGCACGGTATTTCGGATAACCGAATACATAGACAAACAGAATCAGGATCATACTGATGATGATCGCCATTGTTCCATAACTTTCAAAATCAGATCTCATGGCAATATAATAAAGCATTGCTCCAAGATATCCCACAAGTTCCAGCACAGTAACGTGCTCATCGCTTACCTTCATTACCTTGTAAAGCTCTCTCATTCCGATCAGTGAAACAGCCAGAAGTGTAAAAAATAAGATCCAGCTGCCGGAAATGATGGTTGCCAGGGCAATGATGACAAGGATGATGCCACTTATCAGTCTTGTCTTAAACATGTTTTATTCCTCCTTGACGCCGCCGTAACGTCTGTCTCTCTGATTATATTTCTCGATGGCCTTGACCAGCTCTTCTTTATTGAAATCCGGCCATGCAACCGGGGTAAAATAAAACTCTGAATAAGCCAGCTGCCAGAGCAGGAAATTGGAAAGACGCTGTTCTCCGCTTGTACGGATCATCAGATCCGGATCCGGCACCCCTGCAGTGTCCAGATAACTCTCTATCGTATCTTCGGTAATACTGTCCGGCTCAACTTTTCCATCTTTTACATCCTGGGCCATCTTCTGCATTCCACGGCGGATCTCATCACGGCTTCCGTAATTTAATGCCAGCTGGAAGTAAATGCCGTCAAAATCTTTGGAATATTCCTCCAGTTCCCGGACGCTCTGCTGGATATCCGGTGCAAAAGCGGTAATATCTCCGATGACTTTCATCCGCATATTATTTTTCTTGGAAATCTTGATACATTTCTTAAGATAACTGCGGAACAGTTTCATCAGTGCCTCCACTTCCTCCCTGGAGCGTTTCCAGTTTTCTGTGGAAAAAGCATAGACGGTAAGATATTTTACTCCCAGATCTTTGATGTCATAACAGATGTTCTCAAGATTGGCACAGCCCTTCACATGTCCGTAGGTTCTTGGCATTCCACGTTCTTTTGCCCACCGTCCGTTTCCGTCAAGAATGATCGCAATATGATTTGGTACGTTCATAAATCTCCTCCATACAGAAAGAGAGCTTCTTCAAAGAAGCCCTCTTTATCCTCGTATCTCTTACAATTATACAGTCAGAATCTCTTTAGACTTGTTGTCGATCGCCTTGTCAACTTCCTTGATGTACTTATCTGTAAGTTTCTGGATCTGATCCTCAAGCTCTTTGATCTCATCCTCAGAAACATCCTGTTTTGCAAGTTTCTTAAATGCATCGTTGGCATCACGACGGATATTTCTTACTGCAACCTTGGCACCTTCGCCTTTTTTCTTAACGTCTTTTACCAGTTCTTTACGACGCTCCTCGGTAAGCTCCGGGAAAACAAGACGGATCATCTTGCCATCGTTGCTCGGGTTTAATCCAAGATCAGAGCAGAGGATTGCTTTCTCGATGGCTTTGATCATGCTGGATTCCCATGGCTGGATCTGGATCATACGTGCCTCCGGTACAGAAATGTTTGCAACCTGCTGGATCGGAGTTGGTGCTCCATAATAATCTACGGTAAGTTTGTCAAGAATATGCGGGTTTGCACGGCCGGCTCTGATCGTTGTCAGCTCACTCTCCAAAGCATTCAGTGTTTTTCCCATTTTTGTTTCGTATACCTGAATTCTCTCATCCATTTCACATATCTCCCTGTATGGTTATTTTTTATTTGTGATGATCTGATCACACAGTTACCTTTGTTCCGGAGAACTTACCGTGTACAGTGTTCACGATGCTGTCCTTTTCGTCAAGGCCGAATACCAGCATCGGCATCTTCTGCTCCATGCACATGATGGAAGCGGTAAGATCCATAGCTGCCAGTTTCTTGGCAACCACTTCATCGATGGAAATCTCATCATACTTCTTGGCATCCGGGTTTACCTTCGGATCACTGTCATAGATTCCATCAACAGCTTTTGCAAGAAGGATCGCATCTGCACCGATCTCAACGGCACGAAGTACAGTAGCTGTA
>CAVEKJ010000246.1:0-3689 GCA_963616205.1 Prevotella sp. | reverse complement strand
GATAAAGAATTAAACCGGAGACATTTTATAGGAGTACGTCTTACAGATGTCGAACTGAATTTATTAGATCAGGGAGCTGCATGTTTTTCAATCAGTCGCTCCGAATATGTAAGGAAGCTTCTTTTAGAAAAGCAAATTTATCATCAGGTGGAAGTCGTTGCAGACATGAATGATCTCAAAAAACTGGTCAGCGAATATGGAAAGATCGGATCGAATCTCAATCAGATTGCCAGATATTTTAACACTGGCGGCTCCCGGTCTCTTGCTGTAGAAAATGAAATCCATCAGTGCATTGCTGATTTATTCCAGCTAAGAAAAGAAGTGCTGAAACTGGCAGGTGGTAAGAATGGCAATCGTAAAACATATTAAAAGCAGAAATGCAAATTACTCAGATGCCATCAACTATCTTCTGTTTGAACACGATGAAAAAACCGGGAAAAAGATTGTCGATGAATCTGGCCGGAGCATCCTTCGAAAAGAATTTTATATGGATGGACTGAACTGTGATCCGATGTCTTTTGATAAAGAATGTGAGCTGACAAATGTGTATTTTCATAAAAATCAAAAACGCTCTGATATCAAAAGTCATCACTACATCATCAGCTACGATCCTGCCGATGTTACGGAAAATGGTCTTACCGGAGAAAGAGCACAGGCTATCAGTATGAAGCTTGCAAAACAGATGTTTCCAGGATACCAAGCACTAGTTGTCACACATACCGATGGTCATAATGAATCAGGAAATATTCATACCCACATCGTGATAAACAGTGTCCGGAAATATGCAGTAAACCGGCAGCCTTATATGGATAAGCCGCATGAAGAACGTGCTGGCTACAAGCACCGATCCACCGATAAATTCATGAAGGCTTTCAAGAAAACAGTCATGAATAGATGTCAGCAGGAAGGACTTCATCAGATAGATCTCCTCGCTCCAGCTGAAAGAAAAATCACACAGGCAGAATATATGGCACAAAAATCCGGTCAGGAAAAACTGGAAAAAGTCAATCAGGAAATCGTAGCAGACGGGCTGAAACCGACATCCACAATCTTCCAGACACAAAAAGATTATTTGCGAAATGCCATTGATGAATGTGCTGCTACTTCCGATAGCTTTGATGAATTCCAGGCGAAACTGTTTGAGCAATTTCATATTTCTGTTGTTGATCATCGTGGCCGATACAGCTACCTACATCCCAATCGACAGAAGCGGATAACAGAACGTGCACTGGGAACAAGATATGGGAAAGAACATCTGGAACAGACATTTCTGCACAAAGATCCAATTGCCATCCTTTATGTCAGATCGCATCTGCGACTGGTGCTGGATCTACAGACAAATGTCAAAGCCATGCAGAGTCCGGCTTATGCTCGTCGTGTGAAATTGACCAACCTGCAGCAAATAGATCCCGGTTGGAATGTATGGATAAGAGAATCTTCCTTCATTTACCAGACCTGCGATTGTCTTTGGATCCTTACGGTCATTTTTACTCGGATTATTGTCATCCAGTTCTTTGGATTTCTTGACATGATGCGGATTCACATGTACTGGCTTCATTCCCTGTTCCTGCAGGTACGCTCCAAGATTTAACCAGTAGTGGCCTGTTGGTTCCATTCCTGGAATCACAGCTTTCATTCCATATCTCTCTGCTATATCGTCCATCCATTCTTTGAATGCGGCAAATCCAGCTTCATTGTTACCGAAGGCAAATGGCTTCTTTGAGTACTCATAATTACGCCAGCTAAAAGCCCTTGCATAATGGGTTTCACTTCCCACATCAATACCAACAATTAAAGTTTTTTCCGTAATAGATGCAATTTTTGCGTTCTGTGTGTTATAATTCATTTCAGATACCTCACTGTTTAATAAGATTTTTACTAACCCTGCAAAGTCAGTAATCTTATTTTACTCTGAGGTATTTTTTTCTCAACCTTCTTTCTTGGAATTCCTTATATTTGAATTATACAAGAAGCTCTCTATTCTTTTTAGTGCATGTTCAACAAAAAGCCTTGATTTTACTGACTTTGCTGAACAGTTAATAAGTTACATATATCTCCAAAATAGAGTTTTCTGGATATGAAGTGACTTCATGGAGTCCATTTCTGATGATTTTAGGTACAAGAAATAAAACGTCTTTGTTTCTTCTTATGAAGGCCTTCTTGTTTCCCAAATCCACCTACAGTAACTAACCTCTCATGTCTACCAGGATCACCATCCTCTGACGGGTCCTAAATTCCTTCGTTCTGCTTATCCATAGTTGGGTGCTGCTCATGCTCCTTTTGCAGGGTCGTTGCCCTATAAAAAATGTCAACGCAGCTACTAGCTCTACTTTGTCTTATATATTTTGCATTCCTGTTTCACAGCACCATTGATGGCGGACGCATTCCTGTTTACAGTACTTTTTGCTCAGGCAGCTATTATGTCGCTTTTTCGGTGGATATCTGACATCATTTTAAATCTGTCATACTCCACACCTTTCGTTAATACCGCATAAAAAACACGGATCAACTTACAGCTGACGGCAACCATTGCCTGCCTTCGTTTCAGCGGATTCTTTACACGGGTTACATAGTAATCATAGATCTCTCGGAACTCCCTGTTTCTTGCAAGCAGCGGTACCATTACCTGATACAAGATCTTTCTGAGTTTCCTTCTCCCGCGTTTGCTGATCCTCGTCCTTCCTTTATGCTTTCCTGAACTGTTTTCTACCAGTTCCAGTCCTGCATACTTCTGGATCTGTTTCGGTGAATCAAAGCGTCTGATATCACCTACCTCAGCTATGAATCCGGCTATTGTGATGCTCCCTACTCCTTTAATGGCGAGTAACTTCTCCACATGTGGTACTTTTAGGATCATTTCCTCAAGTACTTTATTGACGGCTTCTAACTGCGAAGTCCATAAGCGATGCTCTTCAAGCAGCATATATAATTCACTTTTTGTTCCAATCCCTCCGTCAAGTCCAACACTGTTGTGCGCAGCTTCAACCAGGGTCTTTGCCCTATCTTCAGTAACTCCTCTGCCACGCATCTTTTTATCATGCCAGATCTTTCGGATCCCATTTACTCCAAGCGCGATCACATCTTTTGGCAATGGTGCTTTTTCAAGCACTGCCAGACCGCTTGCTGCATCAAATCTTGTGTATAATCCCAGATACTCCGGGAAATGTATTGCCAGCCATCTCTGGATCCTGTTTGCAGATATGTTGTACTGCTTCATGATCCTGTCACGGCTGTATACCAGGTCTCTTATTTCGGCATAAATGCCTTCTGGCATGTATGGTATTGAATATCTGCCATCCACAACCAGTTTTGCGATTGTTTTCGGATCTTTTGAATCCGTTTTCTTTGGACTGTTATCATCAAGTTCCTTGATCTTCTTAACCGAAAATGGATTGACCATTACTAATCTTTTCTGATGATCCTTTACATACTTTGCAAACGCAAACCAGTAATGACCTGTTGGCTCGCAGCCTATCAGAACCGCGGTCTTGTTATTCTCAGTCTTAAGTGTCTCAGCCCAAAGATTGAAAGAATTGAATCCTTCAAGATCATTATGAAAAGAAAACACCCTCTTTGTAAGTTCGCGCCCTCTGTTGTCAAAAGCTCTTGCATAATGTATCTGGCTTCCGATATCGTTACTGTTCAGAGGTTAGCTGGACATGAGAAAACCGATGGTGTAGACTAATAAC
>CAVEKJ010000245.1:0-3718 GCA_963616205.1 Prevotella sp. | reverse complement strand
ATCTTTGATACATCCGGAAGTGTCACATCCAGAATCTGAAGCTCTTTTGCATAATCTTTTTTCAGAAGCTCCATCGTGTACTGAAGAAAACCGGTCTCCATTGCCATAATGTCTTCAAAACTGTCGATATATCCCATCTCAAAGTCAAGGCCTGTATACTCGTTCAGATGACGTTTGGTGTTATGTTTCTCTGCACGGAATACAGGGCCAGTCTCAAATACACGGTCAAAAACGCCTACCATCATCTGTTTGTAAAACTGTGGGCTCTGTGCCAGAACGGCCGGTTTGTGGAAATAGCTCAGCTTGAACAGGTTTGCGCCGCCCTCTGCGCCTCTGGCTCCGATCTTCGGTGTGTGGATCTCGGTAAATCCTTTTTCGTAGAGATAATCACGGAATGCACGCACCAGAGCTTCCTGAATCTTAAATTTTGCACGCTCCTGCACGTTACGCAGAGCGATGGCACGATAATTCAGTTTTGCCTCCAGGGAAGTGTTCAATTTCCATTTATCAATTGCCAGAGGAAGAGGCTCTGCCGGTGAGGAAAGGATCTCCACATGGCTGATACGAAGCTCTCTTCCGTGAGGAGCTCTTTCTTCCTCATGAAGAGTTCCTGTGAGGCGGACACACATTGCCTCTTTCAGATCATGAATGGAAACATTTGTCTTGTCGTTTTCATATACAGTCTGAAAAAGTCCCTCTTTTTTTCGAAGTATCACGAAGGCTACATCCCCCATATTACGGATGCTGTGTATTGCTCCTTCCACAGTTGCTTCCTGGTCTTTCATGCTCTCGGAAAGAAGCACGTCCCAGGCACATTCTTTAGTCTTACAGATTCCATCCATAAATTCCATTCCCTCATCCTCCAATTCAAAGTAGTTTAACCGAATCAGGAAAATTCTTTAAAGAATCTCACCTGATCCGGCATAATATCAAGCAGTCAAAGCAGATCATTTCTGTCTGCCCTGTTGTTTTTTGTTGTTTTTTACACAGAATCATATAAAAGCATCAGAACCATCTGGGCTGTCTCCACCATATTGGTTCCAGAATCCATACTGCACTTCTGGATATAGCGGTATGCATCCTCCTCGCTGAGATGATTTCTTTCCATTAAAAGCATTTTTGCATTTGAGATATAATTCTGTTCTTTCCATGAACGCTGCTTCGGCTTTTTCCTGTCCTTCTTCCATCGTCTTTCAATCTGGGAAAGCATCATGCTTACCGTGTTTACCAGATCTCCGGCCTTCAGAGGCATTCCCACGCATAAAACGGAAGACGGTGCTTCACTGAGCACTCCCTGTGAAGCCATAAGCAGCATTTCAAAGTAATCCGGCATATAGTCCAGAAGGTCACGGTAATACATATCCTGAAGATGATAGCCACAAAGCAAGACGCCGCCATCAAGTTCCGAGATACTGGCAAGGGCATTTGCACCCGAATTACATACCGCCGCCACCGTGAATCCATATCTGTTAAGGACTGTGCGGATCTTTTTTGCATCTTCTATTTTCGGTAATGCAATCACGATACTCGTGTTCATAAGCCGCCACTCTCTTTCGTCCCATTATGCCTCAGTTATCAGATTCGATACAGATACTCCTCGATCTCCCAGTTGGAAATTTCCTGGGAATAACGCAGCCACTCCTTTCTCTTGGCCTGCGCATATTGTTTGCAGAATCCCTCGCCCAGGATTTCCTTTACCCAGTCGCTTTCTTCAAACAATGTGATCGCTTCCCTCAAGTTTTCCGGTAAATTCTCGATACCCTGTTCCTTCTGGTCCGACTCGGAAAGAGAACGGTCAGAAGCTTTTGTCGGATAGATCTTCTTCTGGATTCCATCCAGACCCGCTGCCAGGCATACCGCAAAAACAAGGTATGGGTTGGATGCAGCATCCGGGCTTCGAAGCTCGATCCTGGTATCATCACCATTGACTCTCGGGATCCTTACAAGTGAATTCTGGTTGTTTCTCGTCCAGGTCAGCTCTGTAGGCGCATCAAATCCAGGCACAAGGCGCTTATAGGAATTTACAAGCGGATTGGTGATCAGAGCCATCTCACGGCTGTGGGACAGAAGACCACCGATAAAATAATATGCCTCTTCGCTTAACTTGGACGGATCAGACGGATCCACAAAAATATTTCTTCCATTTTTAAACAGCGAAAAATGGATATGCATGGCAGAGCCATTTACTTCCCGTCTTGGCTTCGGCATAAATGTTGCATGAAGGCCATGACGTTTGGCTACGGTTCGCACTGCCATCTTAAAGGTCATAACTGCGTCTGCCATCTCCCGCGCTTCTCCGTAATGAAGGGCGATCTCATGCTGTGCAGGTGCTGTCTCATGATGAGAGGATTCCACCTCAAATCCCATATCCTCAAGAGTCAGGACCATGTCACGTCTTGCATTTTCACCCAGATCCACCGGACTTACATCCAGATATCCGGCTTTTTCGTGAGAAACCGTTGTCGGCATTCCGTTATCATCAATATGAAACAGGAAAAACTCGCATTCCGGGTCAACATAGCAGGTGTATCCTGCTTTTTCTGCTGCCTGCGCTGTTTTTTTCAGAATGTATCTGGAACTCATTTCATGTTCCGATCCATCTGCACGGCGCATATCACAGATCAGTCTTGCAACTTTTCCCTGCTGAGGACGCCATGGGAGAATCGAAAAAGTATCGTAGTCCGGATACAGGATTAGATCCGGCTCCTTTTCTCCCACAATGCCCGCAATATGAGAGCCGTATACAACGCACTGGTTATCCAGGGCTCTTGGAAGCTCTCTTGCTGTAATCGCAATATTTTTCAGAGTTCCAAACATATCCGTAAACTGGAGGCGGATGAACTCTACGTCTTCCTCCTCTGCCATTGCAAGAATCTCTTCTCTGGTATAATTCCCCATAGTATTCTCTCCTTTATTTCCTCATCACACAAAATAATTACCCTAAAAAGCAGAAAAAGGGTACACTTCAGAGAGCTTCCGCTCCTGAAGAACACCCTTGTTCATGGACGTAATTATAGCAATCGGTCAATTTTTTGTCAACCATTTTTTAAAAGGGGCACAAGTTCAAAAGCTTTATTGTAGAAGCACGAACAGCTTTTTGACCTTTGCCCCTGGTATCTGTTCTTTTACTGTAAATAAGAATAACTCATCAGCGATTCATCCACTGCTTTCGCAGCTTCACGTCCCTCATGGATCGCCCACACTACCAGAGACTGTCCACGATGCATATCGCCTGCTGTGAATACACGGTCTACGCTTGTTGCGTACTGCTCCGGTTTTGTCTCCACGTTGGTTCTTGGTGTAAGTGCCACATGGAAAGCATCGGTTACATATTTCTCGCTTCCGAGGAAACCTGCCGCAATGAGAACCACATCTGCCGGGATCACTTCCTCGCTGCCTTCGATCGGCACCATGTTGAATCTTCCGGTCTTTTCGTCTTTTACACTTTTCAGTTTGACGATCTTGGCTTTGCAGACATTTCCTTTTTTATCTTTGATAAACTCGGTAACTGTTGTCTGATAGATTCTCGGGTCATGACCGAACACTGCAATGGCCTCTTCCTGACCGTAATCGGTTTTCAGGACCTTCGGCCACTCCGGCCACGGGTTAGACGGTGCTCTTGTCACCGGAGGCTTTGGCATCATCTCAAGCTGTGTTACGGATTTTGCGCCAAGGCGGATGGAAGTTCCCACACAGTCATTTCCGGTATCACCACCAC
>CAVEKJ010000244.1:0-3724 GCA_963616205.1 Prevotella sp. | reverse complement strand
CAAAGAAAGAGGTAAGAAAATGGAAGACAACAAATTATGTCTGGAAAAGCAGCCTTTGAATCAGGAAATGCTTGACAAAATCGATGCTTACTGGCGTGCTGCCAACTATCTGTCTGCTGGACAGCTTTATCTTCTTGATAATCCGCTCCTTCGTGAGCCACTGAAAATGGATCAGATCAAGAAAAAAATCGTTGGCCACTGGGGTACCGTACCAGGACAGAACTTCGTTTATGCACACTGCAACCGTGTCATCAAACGTTATGACCTGGATATGATCCTTCTTTCCGGTCCTGGACATGGCGGAAACTTCATGATCGCAAACACTTATCTGGAAGGCTCCTACAGCGAAGTATATCCGAACATCAGCCAGGATGAGGAAGGCATGAAAAAAATGTTCAAACAGTTCTCCTTCCCATGCGGAGTTCCGAGCCACTGTGCACCGGAGACACCTGGTTCCATCAACGAGGGTGGTGAGCTTGGCTATTCCATCGCTCATGCTTTTGGAGCTGTATTTGACAATCCGGATCTGATCGCAACAACCGTTGTCGGTGACGGTGAGGCTGAGACTGGCCCTCTTGCAACATCCTGGCAGTCCAACAAATTCCTGAATCCGATCACAGACGGAGCTGTACTTCCTATTCTTCACTTAAACGGATATAAGATCAGCAACCCGACAATCTTCTCCCGTCTTTCTCATGAAGAAATCGAGTGCTTCTTCAAGGGCTGTGGCTGGAAACCATACTTCGTTGAAGGCGATGACCCAATGACCATGCACAGAAAAATGGCTGAGACCATGGATACTGTCATCGAGGAAATCAAAGCGATCCAGAAGAACGCACGTGAGAACAATGATCCGGAGCGTCCAGTATGGCCGATGATCGTCCTTCGTACTCCTAAGGGATGGACCGGTCCAAAGGTTGTTGACGGACTTCAGATCGAGGGATCTTTCCGTGCCCATCAGGTTCCGATCTCCATGGAAAAGCCGGAGCATCTTGACCTTCTGAAAGAATGGCTGACAAGCTATCGTCCGCAGGAACTGTTCGATGAGAATGGACGCCTGATCCCGGAACTTGCAGAACTGGCTCCTAAGGGAAATGCCCGTATGGGCGCCAATCCGCATGCAAATGGCGGTCTTCTTCTGAAAGATCTCCGTCTCCCGGATTTCCGTGAGTATGGCATTGATGTCCAGCCAGGAAAAACAAAAGCGCAGGATATGATCGAGCTTGGCGGCTATATCCGCGATATCTTCAAACTCAATGAAGAAAACAAAAACTTCCGTATCTTCGGACCGGATGAAAGTATGTCCAACCGTCTGTATAAAGTATTTGAGTACCAGAAACGTGACTGGAATGCCGAGATGCTTGACACCGATGACTGCCTTGCAAGAGACGGACGTATCATGGACAGTATGCTCAGTGAGCATATGTGCGAGGGATGGCTGGAAGGTTATCTTCTTACCGGACGTCATGGATTCTTCGCAAGCTATGAGGCATTTATCCGTATCGTTGACTCCATGGCAGCACAGCATGCAAAATGGCTGAAAGTCTGCAACCAGCTTTCCTGGAGACAGCCGATCGCTTCCCTTAACTTCATCCTCACATCCAATGTATGGCAGCAGGATCATAACGGATTTACACATCAGGATCCAGGATTCCTGGATCACATCGCCAACAAAAAGGCAGACGTGGTACGTATGTATCTTCCGCCAGATGCGAACTGCTTACTCTCCTGCTTTGACCATTGCATCAAGAGTAAAAACTACGTCAATGCGATCGTCGCTTCCAAACATCCGAGCTGCCAGTGGCTGACTATGGAGCAGGCTGTTAAGCACTGCACACAGGGTATCGGTATCTGGGAGTGGGCAAGCAATGACTGCGGCGAGGAGCCAGATGTTGTTATGGCATGCTGCGGTGATACTCCTACCCTTGAGATCATGGCTGCTGTTACTATCCTTCGTGATGAGATGCAGGAGCTTAAGATCCGTGTTGTAAACGTTGTCGACCTGTTCAAACTGGAGGCCGACCACAAACATCCGCACGGCTTAAGTGACGCAGAGTATGATGCGATCTTCACAAAAGACAAACCTGTGATCTTTGCATTCCACGGATATCCGACTCTGATCCATGAGCTTACCTATGAGCGTCACAACCATAACATTTCTGTTCATGGATATCAGGAGGAAGGTACAATTACAACTCCATTCGATATGCGTGTGCAGAACCAGATCGACCGTTTCAACCTGGTAAAAGATGCGATCATGCATCTGCCACAGCTTGGCAACAAAGGTTCCTTCCTGATCCAGAAGATGAACGACAAGCTTGTTGAGCACAAACAGTACATTGCTGAATATGGCCAGGATCTGGAAGAGATCAGAAACTGGGAATGGCATAAATAAAAATTCTCTGACCAATAAATGAAAAAGGGAGGCATCCTGTAGGATTACAGATGCCTCTCTTTTTCTGCCTCTCTTTCTGCAAGAAATTTCTGAAATGCTTTCGACGCGATGCTCTGGGGATATTCAGTGTCATGGATCACCAGGATATTTCTTTCCGGCAATGCTTCTTTTACATGGATCTCAAAAACTTTTCCAGATTCCAGATCATCCCTGGCAAATTCTCTTGGGATAAATCCGATTCCCAGATTATAGCGGACGGCAGGAAGGATCATATCCGTTGTGGCCAGTTCTACATCCGGTGAGAACTGCAGTCCATTCTGTTCAAAATAGGCATCCAAAAATTTCCTGGTAATCGCTTCCGCGGTCAGACTGATCCAGGGACAGGTGGAAAGTTCATCCAAAGAAAGTTCTTTGTCTTTCAGATTTTCAAATCTGCTTCCACCGATCAGGATATCTCTGTATTTTTTTACGATCTTCATTTTCAGCGGATTTGTTACCTGCAAAGTTGCAGATACTACAGCCAGATCAACTTTTCCCTCTTTCAGTGCATTTACGGAATCTGTGGTGCTGTTATTCAGAATTTTGAAATGTACATTTGGATAGAGGATATTGAAATCCCGGACTGCTTCAAACAGATAACAGTGGAGAGCGGTTTCCGTTGCACTGATATAGATGGTTCCGTTTTCCAGGCTGATCAGATTGCTGAGATTGTTTTCCCCCTTAAAAAACTGTGCACATCCGGCAGCGACATATTCATAAAAAATACTTCCCTCCGGAGTCAGCTTCATTCCGCTCTTACTTCGTGTAAACAGTCTGCAGCCAAGGATATTTTCCAGGTTATGAATCGTTCGGGTGACAGCAGGTTGGCTGGTTTTTAGGACGGTTGCCGCTTTTGTGAGGTTTTCGTATTTTGCTACATAATAAAAGACTTTGTAATGCTCAAAATTTGTGTTCATAGTTAGCCTTTCGTTTAAAGGTATCTTTCATATGTTTCAGAAAGGGAGCTGTTTATACAATTCTTTTTTTCTGCTTTCTGAAGTGAGTGCTGCCTCGATAGAATTCAGAAGAAGCTGCTTCTGCTGCTCTCTGGTAAGGCCTGACAGGGTTTCCATATACTGAAATTCCCGGGAAAGGGTTGTTCTTTCGATAGCCGGGTCATCGGTATTTAATGTTACTTTAAGACCTCTCTCCAGAAAATCTTTCAACGGATAGTCCGACATGTTTGTGACCGCTTTCGTCTGACGGTTGCTTGTGGGGCACATTTCCAGGAAGATGCCTGCGTCTTTTACAAGCTGGATCACTTCTTCATTTCCCGCGATACGTAATCCG
>CAVEKJ010000243.1:0-3724 GCA_963616205.1 Prevotella sp. | reverse complement strand
GACTGCTTTATACCAGGTTCTTGGAAAGATGCCAGGTGGAAAAATTGTTCAGCTTGTATTTCTTATTACGGTATGCCTGTCATTTGTGACGCTTGCAGATCCAAATACGTCTGCGCTTGCCACTCTTTGTGTGCACGGGCAGCAGATTGATGAAGAACCACCGAAAAAAATTAAGATTGTGATAGGAATCGTGATTTCTGTTGTAGCATACCTGTTAGTGATCTCCGGTGGTGTTGATGCGGTAAAGGGACTTTTAAATGTGGGCGGACTTTTGATGACAATACCGACGGTCTGGCTGTTTGTGAGCTTACCTAAGATTGGCGGAAAACTTTTGAAGTGTAAAAAGCAGGTCATGGAGGAAGGATCATAATGACACTATTACAGCTTAAGTATTTTATTTCTGTTGCAGAAACCGGTAATTTTACGCAGTCAGCAAAACAGGTTTATACGTCGCAGCCAACAATCAGCCGACAGATACAGATGCTGGAGGAAGAGCTGGGATATCCTCTCTTTAACCGTAACAGCAAACCGATGCATCTGACAGAGCCGGGGCAGGTTTTGTATGACGGTGTTAAGGATACTATTTCACAGTTAAGCTATGCGATCGGAATGGCAGAAATGGCGGCAGAGGGGAAAAACGGCTCTCTTTCGATTTCTTTTCAGGCAGGATATTATTCGGAATATATGTTTCTGTCCATTATAAACCGGCTGAGGGAAAATGCGCCGTTACTGGATGTACGGTGCAGCAAACTGTTTTCCTGGGATCAGATAAAAGGGCTTACAAATGGAAGCATTGATGTTGCAATAGGCCTTGAATTTCCGCACTGGTATGAACTGGGATTTGATGTCAAGCGTTTAAAGGAAATCGATACTCTGATCGTCATGGCCTCTCATCACAGGCTGGCAGGAAAGCAGAAGCTGGAATATGGAGACCTTAAAGGAGAAACATTTTTTCTGACGGAACCCAACGGATATCAGATCCACAAACTTTTTAAAGACAAGTTTGACCTGACGGATGTACATCAGGAGGAAGTAGCTTCTTCGGAAATTGCATATTTTAAGGTACTGTCAGAAAATGGCCTGACGATTTCAAATCCCTATGATCCAACCTTACTTAATAACCCCCATTATCATTCTATAAAGTTTGAATCAGAACACCCGGATTTCTATGTGTGCGCTACGAATCCCAACAACATGAACCCGGTAAAAAATCTTTTCCTTGATCTGACAGAAGAATATTATTCTTCGCGCCCGCTGAAATAAAAGATATAAAAGATCGGGACGTTTTAAAGTTGGAAGAACTGAATACGTACCCTCGGATTTACATAAAAATGGTTTCATGGTATCATTGTTTCAGAAAGAAACGGATACTGTGAAGCTGTTTTTTTATGTGAAGGAGTAAATCGAATGGGAAGTTATCTGAATCCGGGCGGAGGAATGTTTAAATCCTGTCTGCGGTCAAAAATCTATGTGGATAAAAGCAAGCTGATCATAAAAACAAATGAAGTACTGGGAACAGAGCAGCGTTTTGTCTGCGTGAGCAGGCCAAGACGTTTCGGAAAATCCATGGCTGCCAATATGCTTGCTGCATATTATGGCAGAGGTGAAGATAGCACAGAACTATTTTCTAATCTGAAAATCCATATGGATAAAAGTTTCCGGGAACATCTGAATCAATACGATGTGCTCAGGATCAATATGCAGGAATTTTTAAGTGCTGCACCGGACATGGATGAGATGCTGAAAATTCTTCAGAAACGTATTCTCAAAGAGCTGAAGATACAATACCCGGATTATATTGACAGTGATTATCTGGTCTTTGCTATGCAGGATGTTTTTGCACATACCAGACATCCCTTTGTGATTCTGATCGATGAATGGGATTGCATATTCCGGGAATTCAAGCAGGATATGGATGCACAGAAAAAATATCTGGATTTTCTGCGTGTGTGGCTGAAGGATCAGGAATATGTGGCATTAGCCTATATGACTGGAATCCTCCCGGTCAAAAAATATGGGTCCCATTCTGCATTAAATATGTTTACGGAATATTCCATGATCAATCCAAGAGAAATGGCCGAGTTTTTTGGATTTACAGAGGAGGAAGTAAAGGAACTTTGCAGCCGGTATAAACGGAATTTTCAGGAAGTACAGGCGTGGTATGATGGCTATGAGCTGGTTGCCATAGAAGAGGGAAGAAAGAAGACGTATTCCATGTACAGCCCGAAATCCGTGGTAGATGCCATGTTAAGCGGAATTTTTGACAATTACTGGAATCAGACAGAAACTTATGAAGCGCTGAAAGTTTATATCTGTATGAATTATGATGGCCTGAAAGATGCAGTGATAAGAATGCTAGCAGGCGATAAGGTACAGATCAATACAGGAACTTTTTCCAACGATATGACAACGTTTCAGGGGAAGGATGATGTACTGACACTTTTGGTACATCTGGGCTACTTAAGTTATCACTGGCCGGACAAGACTGTGACGATTCCGAATAAAGAAGTGTCTCAGGAGTATATAAATGCCATCAGCACCATGGACTGGAAAGAAGTCATACAGTCGGTTGAGACTTCCAGAAAACTTCTGGAAGCATTGTGGAACCTGGACGAGGAAGCGGTCGCAAAGGGAATTGATCAGGCACACAGAGAAATTTCGGTTCTTCAGTACAATGACGAGAATTCTTTGAGTTGTACCATTAATCTGGCGTTTTATTTTGCCAGAGAGTACTATACAGTCATCCGGGAACTGCCAACAGGAAAAGGCTTTGCAGATATCTGCCTTATCCCAAGAAAACTGTATTCGGACAAACCGGCAGCAGTCATTGAATTGAAATGGGACAAAGATGCCCGTGGAGCAATATCACAAATTAAAGAAAAGGAATATGTGGATGTATTGAAAGACTATCATGGAAATCTCCTGCTTGCAGGAATCAATTATGATAAAAAAACAAAGCAGCATACCTGTGTGATTGAGAGATATCATAAAGAATAAATATATGCAAGTGAAAAAAAGAATCCCCTGGATGCGGAAATCTATTCGTGTTCAGGGGATTTTTTGCAGTACAAAAATTATATTATAAACATAAAGATTTATACAATGAACATGTACGGATAAAATATGCAATGCTATTGTATAGAAAGTAATCAAGCTTACAGCAACAGAGCAAAATACAGAGAAAGAAGAATGCATATGGAGAGTATAGCGGTTAAAAATCTGTACAAAAAATATAAGATCTCACAGCGGCAGGAAGGTTTTACCGGAATGGTGAAATACTTATTCCATCCCCAATATAAAGAGAAGGAAGCTGTAAAAGGAATTTCTTTTTCCATACAGCAGGGCGAATGCGTGGCTTTTCTAGGGGCAAATGGGGCAGGAAAATCAACGACCATCAAAATGCTCACAGGAATTATGAAACCGACGGACGGAAAAATTTCCGTTATGGGAAATGAACCCTGCAGGGAACGGATCAGAAATGCCAGGAATATAGGCGTTGTATTTGGACAGAAGACACAGCTGTGGTGGGATATTCCGGTAAAAGATTCTTTTGAACTGCTGCATAGTATTTACGAAATCCCGGACAATGTTTATGAAGAAAATCTGAATCTGTTTAAGGAAATTCTGGAACTGGAAGAATTTATGGATCAGCCTGCAAGAAAGCTGTCCCTGGGACAGCGAGTGAGGGCAGATATAGCAGCAGCTCTTTTACATGATCCACCCG
>CAVEKJ010000242.1:0-3726 GCA_963616205.1 Prevotella sp. | reverse complement strand
GCATCGTTATCTGTGGCTGCTGCAGTTGATGTGGCACTGTCTGCTTCCTCCTGGGAAACAGTCTCACCGTCACGGACTTTCTTCATCATGGTCTTAGCTTTTTCTACTGTAGACTCATCCGGGATCATAACGTAAGCCTTCTGGCTCATGGAGTACGGCTTCTGTGTATCACCGGTACCATCTACACTGTAGCTTACGATGTTCCAGTCACCACCGTTGTTCAGCTGCTGCTGAAGCAGTCTGGCAATCTCCTCATAAGAGATATTTGTCTCAAAGCATCCCTGGATGCTGGAAAGAACAGAAGAATAATTCTTCAGAAGCTCCGGAGAAAGAGCTTTGTTGATAACGCCCTTGATCACTGCCATCTGGTTCTTACCACGCTGACGGTCGCCCTCTTTAAAGGCATAACGCTCACGGCTGAATACCAGTGCCTGCTCACCGTTCAGGTAGTTCTCACCCTGATTGAAGTGATAGCCGGTCTCATTCTTGGAATCAAATTCATAATCCGAATTAACGGTAACTCCTCCAAGTGCATCGATCAGCTGCTCAAATCCCGCAAAGTTGATACGGAAATAGTAGTTGATGTCCTCGTCATAAAGCATTCCCAGCGTATCCATACATACATTGATACCATAGATACCTGCATGTGTCAGCTTATCTTTCTGTCCTCCGGAAATGGAAAGCGGTACAAAATAATCACGTGGTGTGGAAACAAGAAGCACCTGTCTGGTAGCTGTATTGACCGTAGCAATGATATTGGAATCGCTTCGGCTCTTTGCAACAAGACCACTTCTGCTGTCGATACCACTGATAAAGATGGTATATACAGAACCGTTATTGGTATCCGCTTCTGCCTGAGTCTCAGTTTCCTGCGGTTCAATGGTAGTCTCCACTTTCTTCACAGTCAGCTCTTTGATCCTGGAAGAAACATCGGAATATCCATCCATCTCTTCAATAACGCTTAAATATGCGCTGTTCAGCACAATGGCACCGGTCTGTCCGTTCAGAAGACCGTCTACCAGCTCGGTAAGTCCTGCAAACTCCTGGACCTGCACGCTCTTGCCTGTCTCAGAATCTACTTCCTGGATAGCCTTGTCCGAGTTCTCTCTGTCAAGATCTGTCAGAACGCCGTATACATAATCTGCGGTAGCTGCTACGGAATCTGCGGAATCATCTGCACGTACATAGATTCCAACCTCGGTAACCTCGGTATTCACACCGGAGATCCCTGCAAGTGTGGAATGTGTCTTATAAACATACATACTTCCAAGAATGAATACTGCTGCAAAAACTGCTGCCAGGATCACTCCCACTACAAATCTTATCTTACCGTCCGTACTCCATACAAGTGCTCCGACGATCACGACCAGGACCAGCATCACCAGTCCGAGTACTGCGATGAACTTCGTCGGGATCACCTTCATATTCAGAAGCATGACCACAAATACGATCGCTGTGAGCAGAACCACAAGCGTTACGATCAGCCCTGGGATATGTTTTCCCATTTTTCTCATATGCAATCCTCCATTTATATTCTGGTTCTCAAATATCCTAATCATTTTACGCTTTTTTGTCGATAAAAGCAAGGAGTATCGTAAATTGTCATGTGGCTTATTCTACCGTAACACTCTTGGCAAGATTTCTCGGTTTATCCACATCCAGACCTTTGTTTACGCTGACATAGTAACCCAGAAGCTGCAGCGGGATCACTGCCAGAGATGTGGCAAAATGCGGATCTGTTTTCGGGATATAAACGGTAAAATCTGCCGTATCTTCAATATTATAATTTCCAAAGGTAGTAAGGCCCATCAGATATGCACCACGGCTTCTGCACTCCACCATGTTGCTGACAGTCTTCTCATAAAGCTCCGGCTGTGTCAGGACACCGATCACAAGAGTGCCGTCCTCGATCAGGGAAATGGTACCGTGCTTCAGCTCACCGGCTGCATACGCCTCGGAATGGATGTAACTGATCTCCTTCATCTTAAGGCTGCCCTCAAGGCTGATGGCATAATCGATGCCTCTTCCGATAAAAAAGATATCTTTTGCATTGGCCTGTTTTGCCGCAAACCACTGAAGCCGTTCCTTATCTTCGATGATCCGGCTGATCTTGTCTGGAAGCGTTTTCAGTTCCTTAATATAAGATTCACACTGCTTCTCTGTAATCTTCTCACGGACCAGTGCCATCTGCAGTGCCAGTACATAAGATGCGATCAGCTGTGTGCTGTACGCCTTGGTGGTAGCAACGGAGATCTCCGGGCCTGCGAGCGTGTAGAATACATGGTCTGCCTCTCTTGCGATGGAGGAACCCACCACATTGACAATGGCAAGGGTGCGGATTCCTTTTTCCTTACATTCCCGGAGCGCAGCCAGACTGTCCGCAGTCTCACCGGACTGACTGATGATCACTGCCAGCCCGTTGGGGTCCAGAAGCGGTTTCCGGTAACGGAATTCCGAAGCAAGTTCCACACGCACCGGAAGTCCGGCCAGATCCTCGATCACATACTGCGCCGCCATTCCCACATGATAGGCAGAACCGCAGGCCACGATATAGACCTGGCTCACACTGCGGATCACCTCATCATCCAGGCCGATCTCTGTCAGATCCAGTCTGCCGTCTTTGATAACCGAATTCAGCGTATCAGCAACTGCTTTTGGCTACTCATGGATCTCTTTCATCATGAAGTGCTCAAAGCCGGCTTTTTCTGCTGCTTCCGCATCCCACTCAATGGTCTTCGGCTCTTTCTCGATCTCCTCGCCGTCCAGATTGTAAAAAGTGATCTCTCCTGGTTTTACCCGTGCCAGTTCCAGATTTCCGATAAGCTTTCCGCGCTCTTTCATGTAGCGGCCATATACATAGAGGATCGCGTCTCCGCTGACCACATTTCCCTTCTCATCTACACCGAGACAGCGGTCCGCGTCTCCGTCGTAAGCAAAACCAACGTCCAGGCCTTTCTCCACTACCAGCTTCTGCAGGCCCTCGATATGGGTGGAACCGGCATTGTTGTTGATATTGGTGCCATCCGGCTCTGCATTGATCACATAGGTCTTCGCTCCCAGTGCGTCAAAAACAGCCTTTGCGATATTCCAGGCACTTCCGTTGGCACAGTCCAGACCTACCTTCATTCCTTTAAAGGAATATACCCCGAGGGAGATCAGATATCCTATGTAACGGTTCCGTCCTGCAGAATAATCTACGGTCCTGCCGATCTCGCCGCCCTTTGTAAAAGGAATCTCATGCCATTTCTGACCGAACAGCTGCAGACGGTCATCCAGATAATCCTCCACCAGAGCGATGGTCTCCTCATCCATCTTCTCACCCTGGCCATTGATCAGCTTGATCCCGTTATCATAATAAGGATTGTGGCTGGCAGAGATCATAATGCCGCAGTCAAAACCATCGGTGCGTGCAACATAAGCCACAGACGGTGTTGTCGTCACATGAAGAAGATAGGCATCCGCTCCGGAAGCCACCAGCCCGCCAACCAGTGAATACTCAAACATATAGCTGGAGCGGCGGGTATCCTTGCCGATCACGATCCTGGCCGCAGCCGTCTCACCGGCTCTCCTGCGCAGTTCATTATAATACCACCCCAGAAAACGCCCGATCTTAAACGCATGATCCGCCGTCAAAGAAACACCCGCTTCCCCACGAAAACCATCTGTCCCAAAATATTTACCCATTTTTTGTTCTCCTTTGTGTTTTAATATTTATAACTATAAATG
>CAVEKJ010000241.1:0-3732 GCA_963616205.1 Prevotella sp. | reverse complement strand
GATCAATAACGGAATGTGCACCTTATATAACGTAGACGGAAAATCCACGGCAGTTATGAATATCTTTACAGGCGGACTGTCACTGTTTATCAATTTTGTGAACCTGGTACAGGGGAATTATTATGCGGCAGGAACGGGGCTTCTGTTCTGCTTTACTTACCTGTTCGTAGCATTTTCAAAAATCCTGAAACTGAGTCCTATCCCATTTGCGTGGTTTTCCACATTTGTGGCTGTTAATGCAGTGGTATTTGGAACGATCGAGGGATTTCTGGGGAGTAAAACGCTGGGGATCGCGCCGGATATCCGGTGGGCAGGAATCTGGTATCTCTGGGCAATCCTCTGGGGAACCGCTTTTGTGGAAGATATCATGGGTAAAAAACTTGGAAAATTTGTTCCGGCGCTTCAGGTGATCGAAGGCGTGATCACAGCCTGGGTGCCAGGAGTGATGCTGCTCCTTGGAGTATGGTAAGAATAGAGGAGAAAATTTATGCTTTGTGAAAAAATTCTGGGAAAATTAAAGGATTTTGATCTTACTGGAAAAACGGTGGAATATGTGGATATTGAGTGGCATGAAGCATTTAAGAAGATCCACAGAAAAACCACAGACAGTGGGCGGGAAGTAGGGATCCGCCTGGATGATTCTGTACTTACAAGAGGACTTTTTCAGGACGATGTGATCTATAAGGATGATGGTCTGGTGATCGCGGTAAATACACCACCCTGCGAAGTAATCGAAGTATCTCTGGAGTCGGGACACGAAAAATATGTGGCGAAAGTCTGCTACGAGATTGGAAACCGACATGCACCGCTTTTCTGGGGAGATCAGGAAAATACATTTATTACCATCTACAACGAGCCGATGATGGTCATGCTGGAAAAGCTCCACGGGGTGAGGGCGGAGAAAAAAACGGTGAAACTGGATTTTGACCGCAGGATCTCAGCTGCCATCCATAATCATCATCACTGAAGGAGCAATATGGACAAAATGAAAGAAATCTGCCGCTTTTTTCTGCTGCAGGTAAACGATGCTCTTTTTCCCATAGGTGGTTATTCTCATTCACAGGGACTGGAGACGTATATCCAGCGGGGGATCGTGCACGATGAAAAAACAGCGGCAGAATATATCAGCAGAAAACTGAAACTGAACCTGGCATGCACGGATCTTCTTGGAGTACAGATGGCTTATGAGTATGCGAGGAAAGAAGATGTGGCGGCGCTGGATACGCTGGAGGAGATCCTGGGGGCATCCAGGATTCCCATGGAACAGAGGGAAGCATCCAGAAAAATGGGTTCCCGTTTTACAAAGACGATCTGTAAACTGCCGCAGGAAAATATTCCTATGGAAAAAAGAGAGATTTTTGAAGAATATCTGGAAGCCCGGGAAGGGAAACCGGTAAGTCATTGCTGTGCATATGGGGTTTTTTGTGCGGCTCTTGGAATCGAAAAAGAGGAAACACTTTATCATTATCTCTATGCACAGACATCTGCAATGGTGACAAACTGTGTAAAAACCATTCCACTGAGCCAGAGTGCAGGGCAGAAACTTCTCTGCGGATGTTATGGAGAGTTTGAAGAAATACTGTCCTATATTTCGGACTGTACGGAGGAGGACCTCTGTCTGTCAGCACCGGGATTTGATATCCGGGGAATCCAGCATGAGAAGCTTTATTCCAGACTTTATATGTCGTAAGCAGAGAGGAGTGATTTTTATGTCATATGTAAAAATTGGTGTCGCCGGACCGGTAGGTTCCGGAAAAACAGCACTGATCGAAGCCTTATCAAGAAAGATGGCAGGTGATTACAGTATTGGTGTTATCACAAATGATATTTATACCAAGGAAGATGCACAGTTCCTTGCAAAAAACAGCGTGCTTCCGGTAGAACGGATCATTGGTGTGGAGACAGGCGGATGCCCGCATACGGCAATCCGGGAGGACGCATCCATGAATCTGGAGGCTGTGGATGAGATGATGGAACGTTTTCCGGATATCCAGATCCTTTTTATTGAAAGCGGCGGAGATAATCTTTCTGCAACATTCAGTCCTGAGCTTGTAGATGCGACTATTTTTGTTATTGATGTGGCCGAGGGAGATAAGATCCCGCGAAAAGGCGGTCCTGGCATCACAAGATCGGATCTTCTGGTGATCAATAAGATCGATCTTGCACCGTATGTAGGTGCGAGCCTGGAAGTTATGGACCGGGATTCCAGAAAAATGCGTGGGGAAAGGCCCTTTGTTTTTACAAATATCCGAGGGGATGAACATGTGGATACCATTGTAGAATGGATCAAAAAAAATGTGCTTCTGGAAGATATGTAAGAAAGGCGGAATAACCTTTGGTGGAAAATAAATTTGGAAAACTGTCCAGACTGTCCCTGCGGACCGGTTTGAGAAAAGGAAGAACGATTCTGGAAGATGTGTCTTTTACAGCACCTTATAAGATCATGAATCCTTTTCCGAAGAAAAATGGAGGAATCTCGGTCATGCCTTTGTGTGCGTCGGCAGGGATCATGGAAGGAGACCGGCAGGAATTTGATTTTTCTGTAACAGAAGGGACCAATCTGGAGTTCCTGTCACAGTCTTTTGATAAAGTCCATAAAATGAAGGAAGGGGAGGCTGTTCGTCATGTGAAGGCGCAGGTAGAAAAAAATGCAGTTTTTTACTATTATCCTCAGCCGGTGATCCCCTACGCACAGTCGTCTTTTGAAAGTACGATGGAATTTGATCTGGCTGATAAAAGCTCCGGGCTGTTTCTTCTGGAAATCATTTCCTGTGGCAGAAAAGCATCAGATGAACGGTTCCGGTATCGGAAATTTGTCTCCAGGGTAAATATCCGGCGGGGAGGGCAGCTGATCTATCGGGATAATACCCGTTATGAGCCAGATAAAATGGATATGGAAGGACTGGGAATGTATGAAGGATATACCCATATGGCAAATATTTTTCTGAGTGGCCCGGTCGGGAATATGCAGGAGCAGATATGGGAAGTCCTGGAAAATGAAAAGGAATGTGAGGGCGGTGTAACGCGGCTGGTACAGGGAGATCTTGCTGTCCGTATTTTGGGACATCGTGCACAGAAACTGCAGGAAACAGCTGAGGAAATAAAAGCGATCTTTGAAGAAGCAAATAATAACAGATAAGGAAACGCTGCAGAAATGAGTATGTGAAATTTCTGTGGCGTTTTTTGGAATATTATCAAGGATAAACATGTATTGAATTTACCGTAAATTGACACATGATACGTGGATGGCTATAATCAAACAGAAAGAACGCCGGAGGATTTCCGGGATATAAAGTTACAGGAGGAATAAAAACGTGACAGATCAGGAACGTTTTATGAAAGAGGCGATCCGCCAGGCAAAAAAAGCCCGGGCTCTGGAAGAAGTCCCCATCGGCTGTGTGATCGTACACGAAGGAAAGATCATAGCCAGAGGCTACAACCGCCGCAATACAGATAAAAATACTTTATCCCATGCAGAACTCAATGCCATCCGAAAAGCCAGCAAAAAACTGGGAGACTGGCGACTGGAGGGCTGCACCATGTATGTAACCCTGGAACCATGCCAGATGTGTTCCGGAGCTCTTGTACAGTCCAGGATCGACGAAGTGGTGATCGGCTGCATGAACCCAAAAGCGGGCTGTGCGGGTTCCGTGATGAATCTTCTTCAGATCGAAGGCTTCAATCACCAGGTAAAGATCACAGAAGGAGTACTGGAAGAGGAATGCTCGGAAA
>CAVEKJ010000240.1:0-3732 GCA_963616205.1 Prevotella sp. | reverse complement strand
GAAGAAGCTGCACAGAAAGAAGGAGAGCCGGATCAGGATGTAATGGCGATCATTGATGACCTGATCATGAAGATCATTGGTACAGATGATGCAAAGAATTTGAATAGAAAAAGGTGTGTTGAGCTGGTAAAATTCATGGACGAAAAAGGGATTTTCCTTGTAAAAGGTGCCATGGATAAAGTTGCGGAGCTTATGGGAGTATCTCGTATAACGGTGTACAGTTACCTGGATGAAGCGAAAGGGAAAAGATAGAAAAATATTGCTGGTGATTCAATTGGATCGCTGGCTTTTTTTTATAATTTCATATAAATAAATTTATCAGATATATAAAAAGATCTATAAAATTATAAAAAACTATTGACCAAAATAAGATATACGATATAATATACTATATAGATATAAAAGAAAATATACAACCCTAACAACGAAACCGCTCATTAATGTGGCAGGGACATAACTTAAAAAAAGATGATACACAGACATTGGAAAAAATGGAAGAAAAGGAGCTGTATAATGAGAAAAGTAAGCTTAAATGTAAAAGGTGAAAACAAAGGACATTATGCGCCGGGAATGATATCCGGAAATCAGTTATATATTTCAGGACAGCTGTCTATTGATCTGGATACCAGAAAGGTACCGGACGGCGGAGTGGAAGAGCACATGAAACTTGCGCTTCATAATGTAGAGCGTGTTCTGGAAGCGGCAGGACTTGAAAGAAAAGATGTGGTTCAGTGCAGGGTATATATTGCAGATATTAAATACTGGAATGCGATCAATGAGGTATATAGACAATTTTTCGGAGAACATACTCCGGCAAGGATTGTTGTACCGGTACCGGCACTGCATTTTGGATGTCTCGTGGAGATAGAAGCGGTAGCAGAATATCATGAATAAGAAAAGAAGGGGAAAGATTATGAAGGCGAAATATGTATGCAGCAAATGTGGAAAAATTGCAGAAGTGACAAGCCATGAACCAAGATGTACCTGTGGGGGCTTATGGAAATTAAAGTATGGAATTCCGAAGTTTGACGAGAAGCTGATCGATAAAGATGAATGGAGCATTTTCCGTTATCGCGCCTTTATGCCGCTGGAAGATGATACATGGAAAAGCGTAACCATGGGAGAGGGAATGACACCAATCGTGCCGTTTGATGAAGATCTGATGCTGAAGATGGATTATTTTATGCCGACGTTATCATTTAAAGACCGTGGGGCTGCAGTACTGGTCTCTCACTGCAAGTCCATAGGCGTGGAATCCGCAGTACAGGATTCCAGCGGAAATGCAGGAAACAGTGTAGCTGCGTACTGTGGAAGAGTTGGTATTGAATGCGAGATTTTTGTCCCGGAAGGAACTTCGCCAAAAAAGATCGATATGATCAAGGCGCATGGTGCAAAAGTGAATGTTGTTCCTGGCAGCCGTGATCATTGTGCGGATGTATGCCGTGCAAAGGTAAAAGAAGAGGGAAAATATTATGCGAACCATGTATATAATCCATTCTTCTACGAAGGAACAAAGACATACATATATGAGGTATTTGAGCAGCTGCATCGTATTCCGAAAAATATCTTTGTGCCCCTTGGAAACGGAACTCTGTTTCTGGGTGTTATATTTGGCCTGGAGCATCTTCTGGAGAGTGGAGTGATCGATAAAATGCCGAATGTGATCGTAATCCAGAGTGAACACTGTGCGCCGTTTGCGGAGGCAGTGAGACAAAGGTTAAAAGAGCCGGCAGAAGTGAATCCTCAGGCAACACTGGCAGAAGGAATTGCAATCGGTCAGCCGATGCGTGGAGCGGAAATCCTGGAAAAAATCTACAAAGATAACATAGAGATCGTAGAGATCCCGGAAGAAGAGATTCTTCCTGCAAGAGCTGAGCTTGCGGCAAAGGGAATTTACTGTGAGCACACGACTGCGGGAAATTATGCAGCATATAAAAAATATTGCCAGATCCATGGAAAAACACCGGACAGCCTGATCACGATGTGCGGAGCGGGATTGAAATCAGATCATTAAGAGTACAAAATGAATCAAAAATTGCTTCGGCTGAAAAGAAAGCCGGAGCAATTTTTTGAGGTTATGATATCCTGATTGATACCTTTTGTAATTTACAGAAAATCAAAAACGCTGAAAATCCTTGATTTATAAGGCTTTTCAGCGTTTCTAATAGCAGGGGATGAGAGAATCGAACTCCCACCAAAGGTTTTGGAGACCCCTATCATACCATTTGACCAATCCCCTATATTCAGTTGTGTTTTCATCACTGTTGCAATTATACATATAAAATATACAATTGTCAAGACATGAATGAGCTTTTTATGCATAAAATGCAAATAAAAATTCTGCTGACTTTCTGAGTGATGAAAAGGCTATAAAAAAACGGAGATGGAGGGATTTGAACCCTCGCGCCGGTTGCCCGACCTACCGCATTTCGAGTGCGGACCCTTCAGCCACTTGGGTACATCTCCATGTGCAAACCTTTATTATTATATAAGGTATCCGGGGAAAGGTCAATCTTTTTTGAAAGTTTTCTTTTTGTATTATTGACGAATCTTCCAGACTATAATAAGATTATGAGATAAGGTGCATGTCGCTGAGGTAAAGCAGCAGTGATCGTGCAGAATGGAGGGAATTTATGAGCGACAAGAAATCAGCGATCCTGAAGGCTGCCAAGGGCCTTACAGAGAATTACGCTTCTGAAGAACTTTTTATGCCGAAGAGTGGCAGACGCCTGCCGAACCGTTCGGTGATCATTGATATAGTAAGAGATCTGAAATCCATTGTATTTCCGGGATATTTCAGCACGGATACCAGTGCTACCGTATTTCCGGAGTATTATGTGGGACACAGACTGAATGATATTTATGACAGACTGAAGAACCAGATCGAGATTGCACTTCTCTATCACGGAGAGGAACCGGAAGAGGCAGCAGCACATGCAGACAGAACCACCTGTGGATTTTTTGAGCAGCTTCCGGAGATCCAGAGACTGCTTCTTACAGATGTGCAGGCAGGTTTTGACGGGGACCCTGCAGCCAAGAGCAAAGAAGAGATTATTTTTTCCTATCCGGGACTGTTTGCAATCTATGTATATCGTCTGGCCCATGTTCTCTATAAAGAAGAGATTCCGTTTATCCCACGTGTAATGTCAGAATATGCTCATGGACGTACCGGAATCGATATTAACCCGGGTGCAACCATCGGGGAGTATTTCTTTATCGATCATGGTACCGGTGTGGTTGTTGGTGAGACAACAGAGATCGGAAATAATGTGAAACTGTATCAGGGTGTGACACTGGGAGCGCTTTCCACAAGAATGGGACAGCAGCTTGCCAATGTGAAGCGTCATCCGACGATCCGTGACAATGTGACGATTTATTCCAATTCCACAGTTCTTGGCGGAGAGACCGTTGTGGGAGAGAATACCATTATCGGCGGTAATACTTTCATCACAGAGTCTATCCCGGCAAACACCAAAGTCAGTGCCAAGAGTCCGGAGCTTGTGATCAAGAAACCAAAGAGCCAGGTTTCCGCCACAAATGTATGGGATTATTGATGACAAAGTCAAGCGGATATTCGGTCAAATCAAAAAAAATAAAAAAATTGAAAAAACCTGTTGACAAATAAAACAACATGCTATATACTAATCATCGTTGCAGCGGTCAAGTAATCGGTAATCACCGAAGCGACGATGCGCGGGTGTAGTTCAATGGTAGAACACCAGCCTTCCAAGC
>CAVEKJ010000239.1:0-3737 GCA_963616205.1 Prevotella sp. | reverse complement strand
GTTTCTAATCGTAGGTATAGAAACCGTCGTATTGGGGAAGTCCTTAAGGAATTACATTTGACAGAGGGTAGAAATACTGGATTTGGCAAAATTCTGAGAGCACTTGAGGAGAATGGTTCTCCAAAACCAGAATTTGAAACGGATGAGGATCATAGCTATTTTATTTCAAGATTATTTGTGCATGAAGCATTTTTGAAAGAGGAAGAAGCAGAGCATAATCAGAAGGGAGCCGAAAAGGAGCCGAAAAGGAGCCGAAAAAAGGAGCCGAAAAAAGGAGCCGAAAGAAAGCAGTGGATATTGCAGCGATTGGAAGAAAATCCGGAGATAACTCAGGTTAAGCTTATGGAGGAATTTGACTTATCTAGAAAGCAGATTCAGAAGATTATAAAGGATTTGCGTGAGGAGGGATTAGTCCAAAGGCAGGGATCTAATAGGAGCGGAAGATGGATTGTAAAGAAATAATAGGTAATACTTCTATTATAAAACACACAACAAGAAACAGATAAAAGAAAAGTTAGGATGGATACAGGATCCATCTTCAGGCTGCATAAAGAAAAAACGAGACGACCGAAATCGTCTCGTAAAAGTCTAACTTTAAAGGGAAACCTCAAAGTTAGACTTTTTATTTAACATGTATTACTAAGAATGTTTTTAGGATTTATAAAATATAGGATTACCGCTTCATTTCCAGTCCATCGCCGCCGGTTTGATGCTCTTTGATGGTTTCTTCCACCTCAGACAGTGTCATGGCAGGGAGGTCGCCTGGGACTGTGTTTTTCAGGGCGCTGACGGCGTTTCCGTACTGCATTGCTTTTTTCGTATCGTTATCACTGGTCAGAAATCCGTAGAGGGCACCGGAGATATAGGCGTCGCCGCTTCCGATACGGTCTACGATCTCGATATCTTTGTACATTTCTTCCTGTACAAAAGTTTTCTTGCGTGCATCGTAGATCACGGAACCGAAGGAATGTTTTTTCGGGCTGTGGACGATTCTCTGGGTGGCAGCCACAACAGAGATAGGATACTCGTCTGCAAAGCTCTTCATCACTTCTTCCGGTGTGCCTTCTTTCAGGAAGGTCAGGCGGGCAGTACTGTCAGAGCAGAAGAAGATATCAACAAGAGGAAGGATCTTTTCGATACATTCTTTGGCTTCTGCACCTGTCCAGAGATTTCCACGGAAGTTTACATCAAAGGAGATCAGAGCACCGGCCTCTTTGAAACGACGCATCATTTCAATGGCTGTCTCACGGACCTGCTCATTCAGGGCAAGTGTGATTCCGCAGGTGTGGAAGCAGCGTGTGGAATGGTACATTTCTTCCGGAAACTCATCAATGGAAAGGGTGGTCATGGAGCTTCCTTTACGGTCGTAAACAACGCCAGGTTTTCTTGGGGCGGCACCACTTTCGTAGTAGTAGATACCAAGACGTGCGTTTGCACTGTCGTCGCCCAGAAGATATTCATCGCTTACATTTTGGAAATGGACTTCATTTCTTGCAAGCTGACCGATAGCGTGGGACGGGATTTTTCCCACAAGACCGGTTTTTAAGCCAAGCTGTGAGGCACCGGCAGCTACGTTAAACTCTGCGCCACCGATGTTCTGCTCAAAAAGTTTTGTTCTGGACATCCTCTGGTTTCCCTGTGGGGAGAGGCGAAGAAGCAGTTCCCCGAGGGTAAGAAGACATAATCTTCTGCCACTCAAAATATGATTAAATATACTCACATTGAGATAATGTGGCTTCTCTCGAATACCACTTACTGTTTCTTTGTGTATGTTTTTGAGTAACCGGAGTTATCTCTACTCACAGATCCTAAGTACACTCCACAGTCGTAAATTCCCGAAATAGCCTTCGGTACATGCTTACGTTTGCGGGATCATGCAATCTCGTAAGTTTCTGCATCTCTCAGATTCAGTGCTGCATTGAAATCTCTGTCTTCCGTATAACCGCATACACATTTGTAGACTCTGTCTGAAAGTTTCAGGTCTTTTTTGATGTGTCCGCAACAGTGACAGGTCTTTGAAGAAGGATACCATCTGCTGACTATCCGTAATTCAATTCCAAATTCCTCACATTTTTTCTTTAACTTTGTGCGAAATTCGTAAAATTTCTGTGATGCAACTGCTTTTGAAAGATGCCGGTTCTTCATCATACCGGATACATTCAGATCCTCAACCGTTATATGAGATGGCTTGGTTTTCGCAATCTCAGATATCGTCTTATTGATATAATCTGTACGGATGTTTTCCAGCCGCTGATGAAGCTTCTGTACTTTAAGCTTTTGCTTACGTATACTTGCTTTTTGAGTGGGCTCTCCTTTCTTTAAATTTTCATATTTACGGGAGAGCTTTCGCTGTGCCCGCCTTAATTGTTTTTCAAGTTTTCTTATTCGTGCTGTTTTATTAATATTTCTATAGACAGTCCCATTTGATAGGATGGCAAGATCTTTCAAACCCAGATCGATCCCTACACCATCGTTAACGCAGCTGTCTCTCACCGGATCTGTCACTTCTACCAGTGCAGAAACATAATATCTGCCGGCTTTCATAGAAATGGTTCCGCTTTTGACTATATATCCATCCCTGGATGTTGGGATGTAACCTTTCTCTTTCAGCCTTACCCATCCCAGCGTCGGGATCTTAATCCGGTGCCTTTCGCAAAGACAGTCTTTGGGATTATTTCTTACAAAATACATTTTTACATCCGATCGTCCTTTTTTCTTATACCGTGGAAAACCACTTTGATGATGAAAAAATCTTGTAAAAGCTGTACAGGCATCTTCAATCGAATGTTTTACCGATTTGGAACTGACTTCCCTGATCCAGGAATATTCCTGATGGTTCGGAAGATAGTCATTATTCAACCATACACTGAACGATTTACCAGTCATAAATTTTTTACCCAAAGTATAAAGTTCTTTATTATGAAACAGGTAAAAATTATAGATATATCTGCATGTGCCGATTGTCTTATGTATTTTAATCTTCTGCTCTTCTGTAGGATTGATCTCTGTTTTGAAACTTTTTAGCAATCTTATCATCCTTTTCTGTCTGATCCCTATTATTGGCTAATATGTTTACGAACTATTTGTTCTCATTCATTATACCATGTTTCAATATACAGAACAAGTGTTTTGATCTTGGCAGAAAATAATAAGTATATTTAAACACATTTAATATCTTTTTGTAATATATTCAGTTACTTGTATGTTCTCCTTTGATTGATGTGAATTATCCGCGTACAGATTTTGCGATGTTTACAGCTTCTTCTGTCAGGGCACGGATCTTGTCAAATTCCTGATCCTCGATGAGGTTTTTCTTAACCATCCAGCTTCCGCCGCATGCAAAGATCTTGTCGCACTCCAGGTAAGATGCAACGTTCTTTGCACTGATTCCGCCGGTCGGCATGAATTTTACAGTTGTGTAAGGAGCGGACATAGCCTTGATCATTGCAAGACCACCGGACTGCTCAGCCGGGAAGAATTTGATCACTTCAAGGCCACGTTTTACAGCCTGAGCAACTTCAGACGGAGTGATGCATCCAGGAAGAACGGTGATACCTTTTTCCAGACAGTAATCTACGATCTCCGGATCAAATCCCGGGCTTACGATGAATTTTGCGCCTGCGCCCATTGCGCGGTCAACCTGCTCAGTTGTGAGAACAGTACCGGCACCTACGCACATTTCCGGGAATTTCTCGCACATGATACGGATGGATTCCTCAGCTGCGTCAGTACGGAAT
>CAVEKJ010000238.1:0-3740 GCA_963616205.1 Prevotella sp. | reverse complement strand
CATCTGTACACGTGCTTCTTCGTTTTTTCCGTCTTTGTATGCGATCGGAAGATATTTGAAAATTCTCTTTACTGCGGATACTGCGAAAGTATCAGAAAGTGTCTGTGCTTTTCTGGATGTATAAGCCTCCACACTGTGGCAGAGTGCATCAAGACCTGTTGCTGCTGTGATCTTAGGCGGCGCAGTCATGGTAAACTGCGGGTCAATGATGGCAAGATCTGGCATGAGAACTTTACCTTTGAGAAGCATTTTGATGTCTTTCTTTGTATCTGTGATGATGGTAAACTGTGTTGCCTCAGATCCGGTTCCTGCTGTTGTAGGAATGGCTGCCATCGGCGGCATTTTTACATCGATCACTTTTCCCATGTAATCGGAGATGTTTCCACCGTTTACGACCAGAGAGCCAATGGCTTTCATGGAATCGATCGGGCTTCCGCCACCAAGTGCTACCAGGAAATCACAGTTTTCATCTTTATAAAGTTTCAGTCCTTTTTCGATCATGGTATCTGTAGGCTCGCCGCAGATATCAGAATAAATGCTGTATTCGATACCCTGATTTGTCAGAGCCTTCTCAACTTTTGCACAGTTTCCCAGGTCGATCATTACTTTATCGGTTACGATCAGAGCTTTTTTACCCAGGAGTTTCAGTGCGCCTTCTGCCATATCCAGTGCTCCGGAACCGGAAATAATTTCTCCAGGTACAATAAATTCTCTTGCCATTGTCAAAATCTCCCTTCAGTCAGTACAATTTCTTTCATAATAGCAGCAGGTCTGTTGCTGTCCGCTCCTCCCGGACAGCAACATTCTCCTCGTTCTGCTGCCTGTTATTTATGTGTCAGTATCTATTTCACTGAATCCTTAGAACTCAGCGTCATGAAGCCATGTATATCTCTCATCCTCGCAACGGTCTGTCTGCAGCCATGGATTTCCATCAATGTGACGGATCATCCAGCATGTGTACATCTGATATCCAGGTGCAACGGCCTGTGGATGAAGCTCTCCTCCAGGAATTGCGGAAAAGCTCTCGTCTGTGCTCTTAAATACCTGATCTCCTACAAAGCTTGCTCCAAATCCTTCCGGATGGTCAAATTTGAAGAAGTATGTCTCTGGCTGCGGATGTCTGTGTGGAAGATATCCGGACCAGTTTCCTCTGTCATTGAGAACCTCACCAAGTACCATGTTGGACTCTGGGGAAATGTCATGATCAAAGATGGTGTTTACTCTTCTCTTTGCAACGTTTCCGAATTTACCTACGCTGGAATATCCCCATGGAGCATCTTCCGGTTTGTAGAGTTTTGCGCCGAAATCTTTTTCGTTTTTTGTACACTGAACAAGGATCTGTGACTCAGCATTTGCAACAACTGTGATCTCAGTTCCTGTGCATCCGTGAACGCACCATGGTCCCTCTGTGAACACATCTTTTCTGGTTGCTGCAGCTTCGTTTCCGTTCCATTTATAGGTAATGTTTCCGGAGAGGAGGAGAACTGCTGTCTCCTCACCCTCTCTTAAAAATGTTCTTGTCTCTCCTGCTTTCATACGGTAAACACGGATGTCCATCATCATGGCTTTGTACTCATTATCGTATGTCGTAAGAATCTTTTCGCCTTTTTCGTCATATTCCGGATAACCAAATACTTTACTCATTTTCTTACCTCCCAGATTAGTACAGTCTTGCCTCTTCACGGCCTTTCATAACTCCCTCGCAGGCCTTTCTTACGCTTTCTTTCTCAGATGTTGTTGCAATTCCTACATCCCACCAGGACTCATATCCGTCTGTCATGGTCTTCGGGATAACTTTCAGATCAAAGAGGCATGCAACATCCTGTTTCTTGGCATCTTCCAGAGCATCTACAAGCTCCTGGATGGTGCGGCAGGTATATGTCTTCAGGCCATAGCCTTCGCCAACTTTTGCATAATCTACAGGGATCAGGCCTCCGGTCGGTTTCTTTCCATCTGTGTAACGGAACTCTGTTGCAAGGCTTCCGATTCCGTGGTTCATCTCAAGGTTGTTGATGCAGCCGAATCCGCAGTTATCAAAGATCAGGATGTTAACTTTCTGTCTCTCCTGCATGATAGTCATGATCTCACTGTGGAGCATCTGGAAGCTGGAGTCACCAACTACGCAGTATACTTCATTATCCGGCTCTGCAAATTTAACACCAAGGGTAGCGGCAACTTCGTAGCCCATGCAGGAATATCCATACTCTGCATGATATCCGCCACGTTTGTCTGTTCTCCACATACGCTGCATACAGCTTGGAAGAGAACCGCCTGCTGTGATGATGGTTGCATCTTTGTCGATGGTTCTGTTGATCGCTGCAAGTGCTGCTGTCTGAGTGATCTTTCCGTTTGTAAGTTTTACATACTCCGGAATAGTACGAGGATCTCTAGCCTTGATTAACGGTTCAAAATCATCCCCTGTGTACTCGATGCTTCCGAGACGCTCCATCTCTTTATCCCATGCAGCTTTTGCTTTCTCGATCTCATCTGTGTATGCGGATTTATATCCTCTTGCACGAAGTTTCTCTGCAAGTGCTTCTACGGTAACTTTTGCATCACCTACTGCTTTTACTGCATCCATCTTGTATGCATGGAATCTGCAGTTGTTGATGCTTACAAACTGAACGTCCTCGTTCTGGAACAGATGCTTGGAACTTGTTGTAAAGTCAGACATTCTGGAACCGATGGAGATTACCACGTCTGCGTCTTTACCAATGATGTTGGAAGCGTAAGTTCCTGTTACACCGATACCGCCAAGGCAGTATGGGTTGCTGGACTGGCAGGCACTCTTTCCGGCCTGTGTCTCGCCGAACGGGATCTTGAACTCCTCACAGAATTTCTCAACGGTTTCTCCTGCTTCTGAATAACGGACACCACCGCCGACAACAACCAGAGGTTTCTTGGCTCCTACGATGATCTCTGCCACATCCTCAAGTTCTTCGTCTACTGCAACCGGTCTTGTAATTCTGTGTACTCTCTTCTTGAAGAAGTACTCCGGGAAGTCAAAGGACTCACCCTCAACGTCCTGGCAGAGTGCAATACAGCATGCACCTGTCTCAGCCGGGTCTGTAAGAACTCTCATCGCGTTGATAAGAGCAGTCATAACCATCTCCGGTCTTGTGATCCTGTCCCAGTATTTGCAGACTGGTTTGAATGCATCGTTTGTGCTGATGGCAAGGCTGCTGCTCTGCTCCAGCTGCTGAAGAACCGGGTCAGGCTGGCGGGATGCAAAAGTATCTGCCGGGAATACAAGAAGCGGAATGTTGTTTACTGTAGCAGTCGCGCAGGCTGTTACCATGTTTGCAGCTCCAGGTCCAATGGAGGAAGCGCATGCAATGATTTTTTTACGGTTGCTCTGTTTTGCAAAAGCGGTTGCAACGTGGCACATACCCTGCTCGTTTCTTCCCTGAAGGACTTTTAACTGGCCCGGGTTGGTATCCAGTGCTTCACCAAGTCCTACGGCAATGCCGTGTCCGAAGATCGTGAAAAAGCCTTCTACAAATTTTGTCTCCACTCCGTCCATGGAAACATACTGATTATCAAGAAATTTTACAATTGCCTGGGCAACTGTCATACGAATTGTTTTAGTCATGATTTTCCATCCTCCCCGGTGTCTTACACTCTTGCGATCATTTCGCCAAATTTATCTTTTTCCTCTTTAATGAATGCATGTACTGCCTCAGGTCCCGGAAGGGAATCGGAACAGTTGTTGCTCCTTACCATCATGGATGCCTCTGCAG
>CAVEKJ010000237.1:644-3747 GCA_963616205.1 Prevotella sp. | reverse complement strand
GTGAGGCACAGGCTGCGGCAGTTCTGACTCATCCGAATATAGTAAATGTATTTGATGTAGGCGACGATAATGGTGTTTATTACATTGTTATGGAACTGATCGAGGGGATCACCCTTAAGGAATATATTTCCAAAAAAGGCAAACTCTCCATTAAAGAGGCTACAAGTATCGCGATCCAGGTTTCTATGGGTCTGGAAGCAGCACACAGCCACGGGATCGTTCACAGAGATGTGAAACCACAGAATATCATCATCTCCACAGATGGCAAAGTAAAAGTGACAGATTTTGGAATTGCCAGAGCTGCATCATCCAATACGATCAGCTCCAATGTGATGGGATCTGTACATTACAGTTCACCGGAACAGGTGAGGGGCGGTTACAGTGACGAGAAGAGTGATATCTATTCTCTTGGAATCACACTGTATGAGATGGTTACAGGCAGAGTTCCTTTTGACGGGGATACCACAGTAGCCATTGCCATCAAACATCTGCAGGAAGAGATGGTTCCGCCAAGTGTGTATACACCGGATCTTCCATACAGTCTGGAGCAGATCATCCTGAAATGTACACAGAAAAGTGTGGACCGCCGCTACAGCCGTATGGAAGATGTGATCGCGGACCTGAAGCATTCCCTGATCGATCCCCAGGGTGATTTTGTCAAACTTACTACGGTTGACAACGATGCCAAGACGGTTGTGATCTCAGAAGAAGAGCTGGGTGAGATCAAACATACACCGAAGCAGATCACAAAACCGGAGATCACCGCACTTGAGGAAGAGGAATACGACGATAACGATTACGATGACGCGGAGGAAGACTACAGACCGAGATCGGATCATAAGTCCGGAAAGAAAAAGAAACATCATGGTTCCGGAATGGGACTGACCATTGCGGCACTGATCGGTGGTGCGATCCTTCTGATCGTTCTGGTGGTAGTCCTTGGACGTGCGGCAGGACTTTTTGGTACCGGCAGCAACAAAACAGCAGATAGCAGTAAGACAGAGCAGAAACAGGAAAGCGCAGACAATGGCATGGCGACCGTCCCGGATCTTGTAGGTAAGACAGAGGATGAGGCTAAGGCACTTGCAAACGATGCACATCTGGGAGTACAGATGGCAGGTGAGGAAGCATCCGATCAGGAAAAAGGAAAGATCTCCCGCCAGGAGACTGCAGCAGGAACACAGGTAGAAGCCAATACAACTGTGAAGTACTGGGTAAGTACCGGAACTGCGCAGGTTACGATCCCGGATCTGGACGGACGTACAGGAATCGACGCACAGCAGACTCTGGAAGATCTTGGACTTCAGGTGAATGTCCAGAAAGAATACAGTGATACCGATGATAATGGATATGCACTGGTAGACCCTGGATATGTTTATAATGTTGAACCGGCAGCAGGAACTTCCGTGCAGACAGGTTCTTCTGTAACACTGACAGTCAGCCGTGGTGTTGATTACGGCGATAATGCTGAGGTGCCAAGTGTTGTGGGAATGACGAAGGACGATGCACTTACTGCTTTAGGCAAGTTTATTGATATCCAGATCACAGAGCAGCAGAGTACAGAAGCAGCAGGTACGGTTATCGCTCAGAATCCGGAGGCCTATGCGGCAGCAGACCCGGATCAGCCGATCAGCATTACCATCAGCTCCGGCGATCAGGCTCCGTCCACAGATAGCAGTGCATCTGCAGACAGCACAGCAACCACAGACAGTACAACATCTGCAGACAGCACAGCAACCACAGACAGTACAGCATCCACAGACAGTACAGCATCCACAGACAGCACAGCAACTACAGACAGTACGGTATCCACAACCACATCTGCAGCAGATGCCAATGCAGATACAGGCTGGAAATGTACACAGACTCTGGACACACCGTCCGGTTATAACGGAGGCGCCATCCGTCTGGAACTGATCCAGGAAGTAAATGGTGAGCCAAAGGCCTCCACCATTATCGACGGACAGAACATCAGCTTCCCGTATCAGCTGGATATCTCAGGTGCTGAGGGTGTTACATCAGGAACCATCTATCTCTATGAAGAGGCAGATGGAGATTATCAGCAGCTTGGAACCTACACGGTTACCTTCAAGAAAGCTGAGTGATCATGCAGGGAAAGATAATCAAAGGTATTGCCGGATTCTACTATGTATATGCAGAAGACGGCAATACATATGAATGCAGAGCCAAGGGGATCTTCCGAAAGGATAAGTTCAAACCCCTGGTAGGTGACAACGTGGACATTACAGTTCTGGATGAGAAAGAACTGGAGGGAAGCGTGACACAGATCCACAAACGAAAGAACTCTCTGATCCGCCCGGCGGTGGCCAATGTGGATCAGGCGCTTGTGATCTTTGCCATGGACAACCCGAAGCCTAATTTTATGCTTCTGGACCGTTTTCTCATCATGATGGAGCGGGAAGATGTCCCGGCAGTTATCTGTTTTAACAAAAAAGATCTGGCAACAGCGGAAGAACTGGAATTTCTCTGTGAGACATACCAGAGCTGTGGCTATCAGGTGATCCTGTCAAGTGCCCTGAAAGGGGAAGGGCTTGGCGAGATTGAAGAAGTGCTCCAGGGTAAGACAACGGTTGTTGCCGGCCCGTCAGGCGTGGGTAAATCTTCTCTCACCAATTCCCTTCAGGAAGAAGTGGAGATGGAGACCGGCGAGATCAGCCGCAAGCTGAAACGCGGAAAACATACCACACGCCATGCACAGATCATACCGGTGGCCCAGGATACATTTCTTGTGGACACACCGGGATTTTCCTCTTTATATATTGAAAATATGGAGGAACAGGAACTCAAAGATTATTTTCCGGAGTTCCGAAAGTATGAAGGACAGTGCCGCTTTCAGGGGTGCCGTCACATACATGAACCGGGCTGTGCCGTTAAGGAAGCCCTTGAGAACAATGAGATCAGCAGACTCCGGTACGAGGACTATCTGGAGCTGCACCAGGAATTAAAAGAGAAAAGGAGATACTGAGTCATGGAATACCGATTGTGCCCGTCGATCTTATCAGCAGATTTTAACAGACTGGGAGAACAGATCAAGATTCTGGAAAAGGAAGGCGTTGAATATCTGCATATTGATGTTATGGAT
>CAVEKJ010000237.1:0-634 GCA_963616205.1 Prevotella sp. | reverse complement strand
GGATGGAGATTTTGTTCCCAGCATTTCGTTTGGAATGCCTGTGATCAAATCGATCCGAAAAGAATCCAACATGTTTTTCGACGTACATTTGATGGTAACAGAGCCGGAGAGATATATCCGCGATTTTGTGGAATGTGGAGCAGATTCTATTACTGTACATGCAGAGGCATGTGAGGATCTGGAACGTACGCTGGAGCAGATCAGAGCTGCAGGCGTAAAAGCAGCAGTTTCGATCAAACCATCCACACCGGTAAATGACATCAGTCATCTTCTCGAAGATGTGGATATGGTACTTGTAATGACTGTTCAGCCGGGATTCGGTGGACAGAAATACATGGATGAATGCACAGAGAAGATCCGGGAGCTCCGTGATATCATTGACGAGGAAGATCTGGATGTTGACATTCAGGTAGATGGTGGTATTAATGATGATACACTGGAGACTGTTATGCGTGCCGGTGCAAACTTCATGGTTGCCGGTTCCTGGGTATTTAAGGGAGATGTGGCAGCCAATGTAAGGCATATCACAGAAAAAATCCACAATATCAAAGAAAAGCTGGACTGAAAATGATCGATACAGTAATAATCAGCGGGGGCAATATCCAGAATGGTTTTGCCCTCGATTTTTTAAAAA
>CAVEKJ010000236.1:0-3749 GCA_963616205.1 Prevotella sp. | reverse complement strand
CACTCACCCTGTACCAGTTTACGCCTGTTTTTCCGGTAATATGACCATTTTTCCAGACAGTAAAAAGACCGGCCAGCTAAAAAGCTGTCCGGTCTTTGGTATTTCCAGAACTTTCTGCTACTGAAAGCTTATTTTGCGTAGTCAACCGCTCTGCTTTCACGGATCACATTAACTTTGATCTGTCCAGGATACTCAAGCTCTGCCTCGATCTGCTTTGCAATATCTCTTGCAAGGAGAACCATATCTGCATCACTTACATGATCCGGTACGACCATAACACGAATTTCTCGTCCTGCCTGAATAGCAAAAGATTTCTCTACACCTTTGAACTCATTGGTGATATCCTCAAGCTGTTTCAGACGATTGGTATAGGTTTCCAGTGTCTCACGTCTTGCACCTGGTCTTGCTGCGGAAATTGCATCAGCAGCCTGTACAATACATGCGATCAGAGATTCCGGTTCCACATCACCATGATGGGATGCAACCGTGTTGATAACGATCGGGGACTCTTTATATTTCTTGCAGAGATCCACACCGATCTGAATATGAGAACCTTCCACTTCATGGTCAATGGATTTACCAATGTCATGAAGAAGTCCGGCACGTTTGGCCATACGCACATCCACACCAACTTCTCCTGCAAGAAGTCCGGAAAGCTGTGCAACCTCGATTGAATGTCTCAGAGCATTCTGACCATAGCTTGAACGGAATTTCATACGTCCAAGAAGTTTCAGAAGCTCCGGATGGATTCCATGTACCCCGACATCCATAGCTGCATTCTCACCGTCTTCACGGATCTGTGCTTCCACTTCTTTCTGGGCTTTCTCTACCATCTCTTCAATTCTTGCCGGATGGATACGTCCATCCACGATCAGTTTCTCAAGAGCCACTCTGGCAATCTCTCTTCGGATCGGATCGAACGCGGAAAGAACAACGGCCTCCGGTGTATCATCAATGATCAGATCCACACCGGTAAGTGTCTCAAGTGTACGGATGTTACGGCCTTCACGGCCGATGATCCTTCCCTTCATTTCATCGCTTGGAAGCTGTACCACGGAAATCGTTGTCTCGGAAACATGATCCACCGCACATTTCTGAATGGCATTGACCACATATTCCTTGGCTTTCTTTCCGGCTTCTTCCTTGGCTCTGTTCTCAAGCTCTTTATAGAGTCTTGCAACATCCACCTTTACATCATCTTCTACAGATTTCAGTAATTCTTCTTTTGCCTGTTCGGAGGTAAGACCTGAAACTCGTTCCAGTTCCTGTACTCCTTTTTCCTCAAGTTCATTTACTCGTTTTTCTTTTTCTTGTAACTCGTTAAATTTCGCTGTACATTCCAGCTCACGCTTCTCCACTGCATTGGCTTTTTTATCAACAGATTCCTCTTTTGACAAAACTCGCTTCTCGTATCTCTGCAGCTCGTTTCTCCGTTCCTTGGTTTCCCTTTCCAGTTCATTTTTAGTTCGCAGAGATTCTTCCTTTACCTCAAGTAAAGTTTCGCGTTTCTTGGTCTCTGCTGCTTTCAATGCTTCATCAAGAATATTCCTTGCCTTATCCTCTGCTGTACCTATGATTTCCGCATCCTTGCGTACTTTCTTGTCAACAGCAACCTTGCAAGTAACAGGAACTGCAATAAGTAGCGTGACTACCACAGCGACAATAACACCGATAATTGTGCCTGCCACAGGAGCACCTCCTTATTTAGTTTTCATTGTACAAATACAACAATACAAGTTTAGCTGTTTTTCACATTTATGTCAAGTTTTTCTCATCAAAAAGCAGATTTTGGTTAGCATATATAAACTGGCTTTTTTCTCCGTGGGATCACTCCATATCACGGTTCACCCGGATGTTCATTTCTTCCAGGGTATGGGAGATATCCTCATACTTGAATGCTCTCCTGGCCAGATACCCGTAAAGTCTTCTCATCTGGCCTTCATCAAGCTCTGTACCCGGCGCATATTTCTTCTCGATGGTCCTGCGTAATACAGCCCGTTCATCCGGTTCCATAAGTTCTTCCATTTCTTCCCATGCTTCCAGGGCAGTCTGACGATCTACCCCCTTTAACTGCAGTTCTGAGAGGATCTTCTGGCGGCTCTTGGACTCCATTCGGAAAGAGATGTAAGTTCTGGCATAACGGGCATCATTGATATAACCGTAGGACTTCACATAGGCAATAGCGTCTTCTACTGCCTCCGATGAAAATTCAGCCTGACGGAGTTTATCCGTCAGGCCTTTCTCTGTGCGATCCATATGTTCCAGAAGCCGCATGGCTTTCTTTCTTGCTCTGTCTCGTTCTTCCGGATTCAGCATGGATTACTCTTCTTCCTCTGCAGAGCCGGCTGTCTGTACATCTGCTTCTGCTGTCTCATCCGCCGGATCCAGATGATAATGTACACGAACCTTCTTCTCGATCTCATCCCGGATCTCCGGATGCTCTCTCAGGAATAATTTGGCATTCTCTCGTCCCTGTCCGATCTTGTCTCCCTCATATGCATACCACGCTCCGCTCTTATTTACGATGGAGCATTCTGCAGCCAGATCCAGGATATCTCCCTCTCTGGAAATACCGGTTCCGAACATGATATCAAACTCTGCCTGCTTAAATGGCGGTGCCACCTTATTCTTAACTACCTTCACACGGGTATGGTTTCCGACCATCTCACCGCCCTGCTTCAGTGTCTCCACACGACGGACATCCATACGGACAGATGCATAGAACTTCAGGGCACGTCCACCGGTTGTTGTCTCCGGGTTACCGAACATAACGCCAACCTTCTCACGGAGCTGGTTGATAAAGATCACCACGCAGTTGGACTTGCTGATAACAGCTGTCAGTTTACGAAGTGCCTGTGACATCAGACGTGCCTGCAGACCTACATGGCTGTCGCCCATGTCACCCTCGATCTCGGCCTTGGGAACCAGGGCTGCCACAGAGTCTACGATCACAATATCTACTGCACCGGAACGTACCATAGTCTCTGTGATCTCCAGAGCCTGCTCTCCGTTATCCGGCTGGGAAATATAAAGGTTATCAATATCTACACCGATGCTCTTGGCATAAACCGGGTCAAGGGCGTGCTCCGCATCGATAAATCCGGCGATTCCGCCTCTCTTCTGTACCTCAGCAACCATATGTAAGGCTACGGTTGTCTTACCACTGGACTCCGGTCCGTATATCTCCACGATACGGCCCTTCGGCACACCGCCTACTCCAAGGGCGATATCAAGGCTTAAGCATCCTGTTGGAACTGCCTCCACCTGCATATGGGAACTGGAATCTCCAAGTTTCATGACAGAACCTTTACCGAACTGCTTCTCAATATTTCCAAGGGCCGCTTCCAGCGCCTTCTGCTTCTCTTCACTGATCATTCTGTGATTCTCCTATTCTTCTCTATTCTATAATCTGCGTTTCCATTTTCGAACCTTTGTTCGTGTTTTCTGTATTACATAGTATTATAAAACGGAATGATTGTCAATAAGATACTTGAAAATCCCCTGGATTTTTTGTTGACAGGATCTCTGAAAATCTGACAGCAGACTGCCTATGTGAGGATTTTTTCCTCTCCAGGTACAAAAAAACAGATAAAAAGGTTCCCCTCTTTATCTGCTTTTTCATGCCGTATCTTTTTACTGATCGTTGGTCAGTTTCAGTTTGTCCAGGATATAGAACACAAGGCTTAATGCCATGGCAACCACACATGCCAGCACCATACCGGTAAGCTCCACATTTCCAAGTTTCAGGG
>CAVEKJ010000235.1:3307-3754 GCA_963616205.1 Prevotella sp. | reverse complement strand
CCACTGCTTCCACCACGTCCTCCCATAAATCCCCTTTCTTCCGTGTAGATATAAATTGCATGCAAAAAGACACCCAGCTGTTGCCAGATGCCTTCTTGTGATATGATTGGAGTATTATCATGCAGGTGTGGGGTACACCTGATTGGAACGGGTGGAATCGAACCATCGACACGCTGGATATAAGCCAGCTGCTCTACCACTGAGCTACATTCCGTTACTGCTGCCCGTGGGTTGGCAGCTGAATTCTTGAAAGGAGGATTCCATCTGTTTTTTCTGAAATCCATTGTAATAATATCACATATAAAGTGTGTCATTCTATGTCATCTTGAAATTGCAAAGAGCTGATGAATGAATTCTATGTATATGTTTCCAGCTATAGCTCATTCGTACAGCTACTTCTTCCCATTTCAGGCCTGTTATATACCGTAACTTCAGTACTTCCTGCTC
>CAVEKJ010000235.1:0-3297 GCA_963616205.1 Prevotella sp. | reverse complement strand
TCTTCATTTTCCATCTGCTTAATCTGTCTCTCAATTTTCTGATAGCATCTGGCTTTTTCCAGCCGTTCTGCCTTCAGAAGTTCGATCTGCTCATCCAGAATAGCTATGTAGTCTGACAGATCGGACTGACTGCTGCCTTTTGGCATCCCATCATTAACTGCAGACGGGAACATCTTGTCTGCCCTCAGCCTCTGGATCTCGTCAAGGATATCCTTTTCTCTTTTTACAGACCTTCGGTAAGATTTCAGATATTCCTTTTTTTCTTCGTTTTCTTTCTGGATTTCTGTTTCCACTGGTATCCTCCCCTTTCTGATGCTTTTAGCCGGGAACGTGTATGCTCCCGGCTTTCTCTGTATTTCTATTTATCTGCGATCACTGCATCCGCTCCCTGTACTGTAACCCAGCCATTTTTATAACGAGCTTCTGCTTCTTTCATCCTGATCAGCTCATCGGTAATGGATGCACTGAGTTCTTTATTGGCTTCTGCCTGCGCTTTTGCTTTGGTCTTTGTGTTTTCAGCCTCAGCTGCTGCCTTGACCTTGGCTTTCTTTGCATCTGCCTTTGCCTTGGTCAGTTCGATTTGGGCGTCCGCCTCTGCCTGGAGCTTTTCCGTTTCCTTCTGAACTTTTACTTTTTCCTGTTCTGCCTGAGCCTGCTGTTTCTCCTGCAAAGCAGTCACTCTGTTATCAATGGCCTGCTTCAGCTTTTTATCCGGGTGTACATCCACAATGGAGGCATCCAGGACTTCAATGCCGTATTTTTTGTGAAAATCTTTGTTGAGATATTCTGTAAGAGCGTTGTTCAGTTCAGATCTGTTTCCGGAATAGATATCCATCATGGAATAATCGGTTGTAATCTCGGAAATCTTTGATTTCAGAACAGCTTTTACGCGGTTTTCAATGATATCCTCTCCGTCCATTCCTTTGAAACGCTTATATGTATCAATCACGATATCTGGATCATACCGATAACTCATCTGGAATGAAACTGCGATACTGGCATCATCTGATGTTGCTACTTTGAACGAATCATCTTCTTTGCTGCCTTCCCGCTTGTCCTTTGTAAGAACAAGGATCTCGTTGCTGGTACTGAATTCTTTCACTTTGTTCATCGGTGCGATAAAATGCATTCCCGGGGTGAGTACTGTATCCTGTACTCCGTCTTTGTAGTTATAGACGATACCAACTTTACCTGTACCGATAAAATCCATTCTTGATACAGTGTATCCTCCTCCAAGAACTGCTACTGCTGCCACGATCCCGATAATAACCTTATTTTTCATTTCTGTTCTCCTTTTCTTTGATAGCTTCTTTTACTTTGTTGTATGTTTCATCTTCAATCTCAAACTTCTTCTGCTGCCGCCTGATTGACAGGATCACCCTGCTTCCAATCCAGACCAACGCCAGGGTTGCGATTCCGAATACCATGCCGGAACCAAGAAATATTACCCACATTGTTCTCATCTCCTCTGTGGCCATTCTTTTCCTGTTTTCTTTTCTCTTATCACAGCCACCTCTAATCCTAAGCGACCAGCTATATTATTGAGTAAGCAATAGTCGTTATAGATGTGTGTTGGCATCCGGCCTGCTGCCTGGACTGCCTTACCAGCTGTCGGATCTGGATATCCTTCGTTGTTCTTATAGCTCATTTCACACCTTCTTTCATCTCTCTTAGCCTTTCCTCTGCATCCTCCCGTCTTGCGAATATGATCTGTTTAACCTCTCCTGCCTTTATGTAATACAGGGTGTTGTCTTCCAAGTATGGATAGCGTATCTCCTGCCAGTCTTCCGGAAGAAGGTCTGATGTACCAGGGCAGTGCTGATACAGAATGCACTTGCTGCAAGTTCCATCTTCACTGGCCGGCTGGCTTTTGCATCCCTGGATCAGAGTGTTATATGCTGCCAGCATCAGTTCTGGTGTGATGTCCATCTTCTTCTCATGTCTTTTCATTCTGATCTCCTTTCCCGCTGTCCGGTGATACTTGCAGGAATCTTCATCTTCTACAAGGATACCTTTATGATCGCAAAGCCCGTCATCGTTGTTGATACAGGTTTTACATGTGTTTTTCATTATTTTCTCCTTTCCGCCATGATCCGGTTGAAATTCTCTACATTCCTGGTGTTTCGATTATATTCTATATTTCCAAACAAGTCGTCCAGCATCTTGTCCAGTCTCTCCCATTTCTTTTTGGTCATTCCGATTCCAGTGAAGATCTGGAATCCGAAAGTATCAAATCCGCCTGGTGGATAAAAGCCGGCTCTTTTCTTGAATAACTTCTTTTTCTGTCTCTTATTCATACTCCCCTCCCTGCTGCCCTCAGCATTCATTTCCGGTATCTGTCCCATTCTGCCAGGAGCTCAACATCTAATGCCTTACTCAGCTTGATGTCTTCCGGGATGATCCGGTATTTCTTATTTACCAGTGCGAAATTGGCTGCTGCCTGGCCAACATTATCTTTTGTAGTTCCGACCTTCTCTGCAACCTGTTTAGCTGTCAATAAGTCGTCAAAGACCTGCTTTCCTCTCTGGTCTACTACCTTGTACAGATTCGTCCTTCTTCTCATTGTTTTCCCCTATCTCTACCGGATCCAGATAGTTCCGGCCGAATATCTCCATGAACTCTTTGTGGCTGTGTTGCTTTTCAAATTCTCTCTGTGCTGTCCGCTGTAATTCGTGACGGATCCGTGCATTGTTATGTACGGCCTCTGATCCGTAGATGTGATGGTCATGGCACAGATATACTTTCAGGCCGTATTCTTCTGAATTCTTCCGGTTGGGCCCTCCGAATACATGATGTTCATTCAGAATCCTGTATTCGTTCCAGTTGTCATGAAGTGTTACGCAAAGGTAACAGGTCCTGCTGTTCTTATCGTGCAGAATGCTGGCCGGATGGCGCATTCTCTTTTTCTTTGATTTTGTCTTTGGGAATAACATTTCTGCCCCTTTCCGGGGAGGTCAGGGCCTCCCCTTATGTAGTTGTGATATATTTGGATTTTCAATAACACCCTTATTTCTGTAATTCCTTCAGGAATTCAACCAACTCTGTTTCTGAGTTCGGATATTTAACATAACATGTATGGTAGCTCCATTTCGGTGCGCCGTTCTTGTATTCTGGTTCAGGTCCTCCAACAAGATGCAAATATGCGGTTTCATGTTCTGACATCCATTCTGTTCCCGGAAGAACATATTCTTCTGCAATCAGGCGGGCACCATTCTCGAAATCGTACTTGTAGTACTTAACGCCGATATTTTTATCTTCGTACCACAATCCCCAGGCTTTATAGTTTCTCAGCCATTC
>CAVEKJ010000234.1:0-3757 GCA_963616205.1 Prevotella sp. | reverse complement strand
AGAAAAAGCCCGGGAAACAAAAGCAGAGATCGAGGCAGCAGGCGGTGAGGCAGACATCCTGCAGTGCAATGTGGCAGATTTTGATGCATGCGGAGCTTTTTTCAAAGCTATTGAAGAAAAATACGGACGCGTTGACATCCTGGTAAACAATGCCGGAGTTACGAAAGACGGACTTCTCATGAAGATGAGTGAAGAGGATTTTTCCAGAGTTGTTGATATCAATCTGAAAGGAACCTTCAACTGTATCCGCCATGTATCCAGAATGATGCTGAAACAGAGAAGCGGCCGGATCATCAGCCTTTCCTCCGTAGTGGGACTTCGCGGAAATGCAGGACAGGCCAATTATGCGGCATCCAAGGCCGGAATCATTGGTCTTACAAAATCCGCTGCAAAAGAGCTGGCATCCAGAGGAATCACAGTCAACGCCATTGCACCAGGATTTATCAAAACAGATATGACGGATGTGCTTTCTGACAAAGTAAAAGAAAATATTGCGGCATCGATTCCAATGGGAAGCATGGGAACAACAGAGGATGTGGCAAAAGCAGCTGCATTTCTGGCATCGGACGGTGCACGTTACATTACAGGACAGGTACTTCGCGTAGATGGCGGAATGGCAATGTAGGGAAGGGTTCCAGGAGGAAAGATTGATGAAAAGACGAGTAGTAGTAACAGGACTTGGAGCAGTAACACCCATCGGAAACGATGTGGAAAGTTTCTGGAGCGGAGTAAAAGAAGGAAAAGTTGGAATCGGGCCGATCACCCGTTTTGATACAACCGGATACAAGGCAACACTGGCAGCGGAGCTTAAAAGTTTTGTGGCAAAAGACCGCATGGATCCCAGAACTGCAAGAAGAATGGAGCCTTTTTCCCAGTATGCGGTAGCGGCTGCGCTGGAAGCCGTAGAAAATGCAGGACTTAAGATGGAAGAGGAAGATCCGTACATGGTAGGCGTAATCATCGGTTCCGGTGTTGGAAGCCTGCAGGCTACAGAGCTGAACGAGAAAAAGCTGGTGGAAAAAGGTCCCTCAAGAGTTGACCCGCTTCTGGTTCCCAAGATGATCACAAATATGGCAGCAGGAAATGTCTCCATCGCTACCGGTGCAAAAGGAAAATGCACCAATGTGGTAACTGCATGTGCAACAGGAACCCACTGTATCGGAGATGCTTTCCGTGCCATTCAGTATGGGGATGCAGATGTAATGCTTGCCGGCGGTACAGAAGGTGCCATCTGCCCTGTCGGAATCGCAGGATTTGCAAGCCTTACTGCGCTGAGCACAAGTGAGGACCCGCTGCGTGCCTCCATACCTTTTGACAAGGACAGAGGCGGTTTTGTCATGGGTGAAGGTGCAGGCGTGGTTGTTCTGGAAGAGCTGGAACATGCGAAAAAAAGAAACGCCAATATCCTGGCAGAAGTTGTGGGATACGGCGCAACTGCAGATGCTTTCCACATCACTTCCCCGGCTGAGGACGGAAGCGGTGCCGCACGTGCCATGGAAAACGCCATGAAAGAAGCTGGCGTTGCACCGGAAGAAGTGGATTACATCAATGCACACGGAACAGGAACCCATCACAATGACCTGTTTGAGACAAGAGCTATCAAACTTGCGTTTAAAGATGCGGCAAAAAATGTAAAGATCAATTCTACAAAATCCATGGTGGGACATCTTCTTGGAGCTGCGGGAGCTGTTGAATTTATCGTATGTGTAAAATCCATTCTGGACGGATTTATCCACCAGACTGTGGGAACAAAAGAAACAGAGGAAGAGCTGGATCTTAATTATATGATCGGTGCACCGGCAGAACAGGAAGTGCGCTATGCGATGAGCAACTCCCTTGGCTTTGGCGGGCATAACGGAACATTACTTGTAAAGAAGTACGAGGAGGACTGACACATGGAATTTAACCAGATCCTTGAACTGATCGATCACGTATCAGCATCAGAACTTACCGCTTTTACCTATGAGACAGCAGATCTGACCTTAAGTATGGAGCACGGAAAACCACAGATTATCCAGGGCGTTATGGGGGAAACTGTGGAAAACATTCCGGCAGATGGAATGGCAATGACAGGCAAAAATGCGACAGAAACACAGGAAGCACAGAATACACAGAATACAGCATCCGTGCAGGGGAATGCTCAGTCAGAAACTGTACCCCAGGATCAGACCGGCAACCTGGTAACTTCTCCTCTGGTAGGAACCTTCTACGCAGCTCCATCCCAGGATCTTCCACCTTACGTACAGGTAGGAGATAAGGTAAAAAAAGGCCAGGTTCTTGCAATCGTAGAAGCCATGAAACTGATGAATGAGATTGAAAGTGATTTTGACGGTGAGATCGCAGAGATTTATGTGGAAAACGGTCAGCCAGTGGAATACGGACAGAAACTTTTCCGGATTCGTTAAAATTCTTCAAATCAGAATCAACGTATAAGAAAGACAGTGTTTCGGGGAAAAGGAAACAGGAATTATGAAATCGTCCGTTTTCTTCGAAATTTCGGGAGGATAAATCAATGAAACATCTTGATGTAAAACAGATTGAAGCAATCATTCCACACAGACATCCCTTTCTGCTTGTGGACTATATCGAAGATTATGAACCAGGGGAATTTGCTGTTGGATATAAATGTGTGACTTTCCGTGAGGACTTTTTCCGGGGACATTTTCCTCAGGAGCCGGTAATGCCGGGGGTTCTTATGGTGGAGGCACTGGCACAGGTGGGGGCGGTAGCCATCCTTTCCCTGGAAGATATGAAGGGAAAAACTGCTTATTTCGGCGGCATCAATAAGTGTAAATTCCGCAGAAAAGTAATTCCGGGAGACAAGCTCCGTCTTGAGACAAGGATCATCCGCAGAAAGGGTCCTGTAGGCATTGGTTCCGCGGTGGCATCTGTGGACGGAGAGGTTGCGGTAGAGGCAGAACTTACATTTATGATCGGGTAAGGTGATTGTATGATTCGAAAGTTACTGATCGCCAACAGAGGCGAGATCGCGGTGCGTATTATCCGTGCCTGCAGAGAAATGGGAATTGCCACAGTGGCGGTTTATTCCGAGGCAGATGAGGAAAGCCTTCACACGCAGCTGGCAGACGAAGCAATCTGCATCGGGCCGGGGCCTTCCGCACAGAGTTATCTGAATATGGAGCAGATCATCAGCGCAACCATGGTTTCCGGAGCAGATGCCATTCATCCGGGATTTGGTTTCCTTTCTGAAAATGCCAGATTTGCGGAGCTCTGCGAAAAATGCGGGATCACATTTGTGGGACCACCATCCAAAGTCATCCGTATGCTTGGCAACAAAAAGATCGCAAGAAGCACCATGATCGCGGCAGGAGTCCCGGTAGTCCCAGGCAGTGAAGGAGATGTGGAGGATATTGAAACCGGACTTCGGGAAGCAGAACGGATCGGGTATCCGGTGATCATCAAGGCAGCTCTTGGCGGCGGCGGAAAAGGCATGCGTGTGGCAAATACACCGGAGGAATTTCCGGAAGCGTATGCAACCGCCAGAAAAGAGTCCGAGATCGCTTTTGGCGACGGTACTATGTATATTGAACATTTTGTGGTAAATCCAAGACATATCGAATTCCAGATTCTTGCGGACAGTCAGGGAAATGTGCTCCATTTGGGAGAGCGTGACTGCTCTATCCAGAGAAATCATCAGAAAATGATCGAGGAGTCCCCGAGCGCCGCAGTTTCACCGAAGCTGAGAGAAAAGATGGGTCATGCGGCGGTGACAGCAGCAAAAGCAGCGGGTTATGTG
>CAVEKJ010000233.1:0-3758 GCA_963616205.1 Prevotella sp. | reverse complement strand
CTGCGACCTCTGCGTCCCGAACGCAGCGCTCTACCAAACTGAGCCACGCTTCGTTATTTTGTTTCAGTTGTTTGTGTGTTGCTCAACTGCAAGAGCTATTATATTAGAGTTTCGGTCCTTTGTCAATAGAAAAAATTAAAAAATTTCAAAAAAATCGAATTTTTTATTTTTTGCCACTTCAGGCCTGTATTTTCGCAGACCTGAAGTGGTTTCTGGAAAGGTTTTTTATATTTCAGATGGAATATTAACGGATCTTACTTTACTGTCACTGTCACTTTCTTTGTAACTCCGTTACTGCTTACATAGATAACAGCTTTTCCTTTTTTCACACCCTTGACAACACCCTTGCTGCTTACTGTAGCAATTTTTGTGTTGCTGCTTCTGTAAGTGATCTTTGCCTTTGAAGTGGCGGTTGCCTTGATAGTTGTTGTTTTCTTTGTCTTTACACTTACAGCTGTTTTGGATGTGATCTTCAGGCTGCCTTTTTTAACAGTGATCTTGCAGGTTGTTTTGTAGTTTCCACATTTCACTGTGATCGTAGCTGTTCCGGCTTTTTTCGCTGTTACTTTTCCGCTTGTACTTACTGTGGCTACGGATTTATTGCTGCTTGTATAAGTTACTTTTCCGGTAAGTCCTGTTCTGGACACCTTAACCTGACTTGTTCCGCCTGTAAACAAAGTACTTACGGATGCCGTAGCTTTTACAGTTGGTTTTTTAACGGTAATTTTGCAGGTTGCTTTATAATTACCACATTTTGCTGTAATTACAGCGGTTCCTGCTGACGCAGCAGTTACTTTTCCATTTGTATCTACAGATGCAACGGAAGATCTGCTGCTTGTATAAGTCACTTTTCCGGTAACACCTGCTGTTGTTGCTTTCAGTGTAACGGTAGCAGGAGATCCTTTTACATAAAGTGTTTTCGCTGAAACATTCAGTTTCACAGTCGGAGTTTTGACCGTAAGTTTGTACTGTGCTGTCTTTCCTGCCGCAGATGTTGCCGTGATCACGGCTGTTCCCGCTGCCTTTGCAGTTACTTTTCCGTTTGCGTCCACAGATGCAACTTTTTCATTGCTGGAAGAATATGTTACATCTTTGCAGTTTTCGCCTGTAGCTTCAAGCTGTTTGGAATTTCCAATGTAAAGAGTGCCTGACGCTTCTTTAAAAGTAATTGTTCCATACACCAGCTGAACAGACACATCCGCATAATCATCGCTGGAAACTTTTACTGTATAAGTTTCATTCTCCGGTCTCTCTACCGTGGCATCCAATGCAACCAGACCGTTTTCGGCAGCTGCATCCTGTGCAAGATATGTTGTCTTTGAAGCATGTCCCACACCTGTTGTATAGAAAACAGATACCTTCGGATTTTTGTATTTATCAAGATTTGCAAGTTTTACATGGGTACTGTCTGTAAATTCCGGAGAAACAGCCATTGCTTCTGTCGCCTGCGGTTTGATATAAATACCATCTGCAAACTCATATACATACGCACCATCTGCCATGATATATGTGATCCTGTTTACGGTTTTTCCTGCAAGACCGGCATCTTTTGCAAACGCAACCTCATATACCTGCAGCCACATCTCACTCATATGGCGCATGCCATATTTTCCGCCGTCTGCTGTTTCCAGTATCATACCCTGGATTCCTGAGTTAACAGCAAAATCAGCATCACTTCTTGTATTGCGGAGATATTTTGTGCTGGTTTCTTTTACATCAATCTCATAGTCTCCCCAGTGAGAAGAAGTACTGAGTGTCGCCTCTGCATCTGTCACCGTCGCTTTTACCTCAAATTTCGTAGCACTGTAGGTTCCATCTGCATTCAGTGTCTTATACTGCCCTGGTTCTACCGTTGGAGTACGTCCCAGTGTGATTCCTGCTGCTTCTGCATATACTCCGTTTTCCGGAAGCTCTCCTGCCTCTGAAAGAATCTGAGCCTCTACATATGTTTTTGCATCTGTGGCAATATTAACTTTCTTTACTCCGGCGATCTCATAGCCATCTTCTGTCAGATTCTGAACATCTGCATTTCCAAAAGCTGTACCCTTCCGGGTTGTAGCAGATGTAACCGTATCATATTTACGGCTACCTGCATCTCCCGCATAAAACTCCTCATATGTCAGAGATGCTGTACCATAAAGCGTTCCGGTCAATTCCTTGTGTCCATTTGCCACCTTATAATAAATATCACTTCCCGGAATCTGTGTATATCCTTCGGTTGCTCCTTTTACCCAGTAATAAGAAACATTGGCAACTGTGATCGGTTCTCCTGTCAGTGTGATATTTTTTGTCATATCCACGTAATTGTCGCTTGAGATCATAACCGTATAGATCTCATCTGCCGTTCTGGCAACACTGCTGTCAAACGTTACAACTCCGTTTTCTGCCACCGCATGATCTACCACATAGGTTGTTTTCTTTGCATGTCCGCTTCCTGTTGTATAATAAACGGAAACTTTAGGATTTACATATTTATCAAGTCCGTCCACTTTAACCTGGGTTGTGCTCTCTTTTACAAAAGCTGCCTGTACTTTCATTCCCTCTTCAGGCTGATTTTTTACAAGAGGAGCTTTATCTCCAAACGCATATACGTAGGAACCATCCGGAGTAATATAGGTTATCTTTGAAATTTTTTCCCCGACAAGGCCTGATTCTGCCGAAAATGCAAGTTCGTAAGGCTGTACCCAGATTTCATAGGTATGACGAAGTCCGACTTTTTTACCGCTTGCAGTCTCAACGATCGCTCCCAATGTATTTCCGCCTACGGCAAAATCATCCTGTCTGGAATTACGGAGATATTTTGTGCTGGCTTCTTTTACCACCAGCATGTAATCACCCCAGATCGATGGTGCCTGGATCTCTGCGGATGCATCTGTGACGGTTGCTTTTACATCAAATTTTGTTGCGCTGTATGTTCCGTCTGCATTCAGGGTCTTATACTGTCCGGTCTCCTGTGATGGTGCTGCATTCAGTGTAATATCTGCCGCCTCTGTATAGACACCTTCTCTCGGAAGTTTGGAAGCTGCTTTCAGAGCCTGGGCATCCACGTAAGTTTCTGCATCTACCGCAACGCTTACATTTTTCACTCCCTGGATCTGATATCCGGAAGATGTAACTTCTGTACTATCCTCATTTGCAAAAATCTGATTTTTGCCGGTTGTTGCAGAAGTAATGGCATCATAGCTCTCCTGTGTGGTATCTCCCGCATAAAACTCGGAATAGCTTAATGTTGCAGTTCCATACAGTTTTCCGTTCAAAGCCGTCTGACCATCTGCTGCTTTTACATAAACGCCGGTATTTCCTATCTGTGTATATCCTTCTGCCGGCTGCATGGACCAGAGATATTTCACTCCTGCCACGGTAATTTCAGAAGCATCCTGGAGAACTTCGCCCGCTTCTGCCATGAACGCATCTCCATCGTCATATACAGCTTCTGTATCTTCCAGATCCTGAGCTTCCTCTTCCGGCTGGATTTCCAGATCGGTCTGTTCTTCCGTTTCTACCTGAAGATCTTCTGTATTACTTTCTTCAGATTCCTCCGGCTGTACATCATCCTCGCAAGCTTCTGGCTCGCTCTCGGAAATTACCGCCTGGTCCTCCGAAAGTTCCTCTTCCTGTGGTGTTTCTTCCTGATCTTCTTCTGACACGTCACTAAAAACTTCTGCCTCAGACGCCATCGCTGTTACCGGCACTCCTGATGCGATCACTGCCGAACTCAGAACGAGCGCGGCTGACTTCTTAAAAAGTTTCCACTTATG
>CAVEKJ010000232.1:2192-3764 GCA_963616205.1 Prevotella sp. | reverse complement strand
GCACTCATGTCACGGTTTCCTTTTTTATCGTACAGCATCGCCTGCAAACTGTTGTATCGTTTGCCCGAAAGCTCCCGGATTGTAATTTCCGTTCCCTCACCTACCAGTTTTGAGAGCTTTTTTGACTCAATCTTTTTTGTTTCTTTTTCTGTTGCCGCGTCTTTGTCTACTCTGAGCAGTTTTTCAATTAAATTCATATTTCTCCTTTATCTGCCGGCGTTTTTAGTTGCGCCGGCGCAATTTACACGTCTATTGATTCCAGTACTTCCCAGCCCGAAAAGCTAAATGGAATGGATTCTTCCAGTAGTTTTCCTGCTTCCCAGTCTGTCAGTTTGATCTCGGTGAACACAACATCATCCAGGCGGATGCGCTCCGCGCCGAATGCTTCCGGGTCTTCCACGTTTGATATGATCGTTGCCCTGGTCGCTTTGCCCTTTTTCAGATTGTTACCGATCTTCTGTAGCATATAGGATGATACCTTGTTGAGCTTCAGTGTTCCGCTACAGGTGATTCCCGTTACTTTGTACCCTTTTTCCAGTGTTCCTGTTCTGGATACCTCTGTTGTATCCAGCTTCACTGTCGCTTCCAGTGATGTCGTCTCTGCCATATAGTCGTTATCTATCCAGCATTCTCCAAATGTTCCGTTAATGACTCTATCCGGTGTATAACTGTTCCTAACTCATTCCTCCTTACACAGTGATGTCCAGGGTGATATCCTCCATCACATCTACTAACGTAGCAGATGCTGCCAGGAATACCTTTACATCTGTATACTGCTTTTTGATTTCTGCTTCGTCCATTGCTTCTGCCTCGTCTCTGGTTACGCCTTTGTTCTCGATGATATAATCCTTGATCGCATCAACATCCAGATCAATTGTATAATTTTCGATAATCCCGTTTCTTTCCATCTCTGCCAGATAGGAATTAATTGCGGATATAAGCAGACATTTGTTTGCGTAGGTATTCGGATATTTCCCGATATAGTTATCTTCTGCCAGAAGCACAAGGTCGTCATGAATCATATCCATGATTTCAACTACTCGGATTTTCTTCCACGGTTTTCCTTTCCCTCTGGTGATTGTCTGGAGGGAATTGACTCCTCTTCCGACTTTCACTTTTTCTCCGTCGTAATAGAGAACCAGCTTTCCGGCATCAATTTCTTCATCCAGTTCAGCCTTTTTCTTCTTTTCGCACTCTGTTACATCGCTTAGAATCGCGTATGTCGCAGAGCTCTTGTTTGATGTTCCGGCCAGTAATCCTGTGATCCTGGAGCAGAAGGTCTCTGCCGTGTATTCTTTTTCTCCTACTTTTACGGTTTTTGTAGCGTAATTGACGATACCTTCATTGTCTGCTTCTGTTTCCGGAAGTACAGCTTTGACTCTGTTTCTTTCTTCCCTCTGATTCTTGACCCATGTGACGATCGTTTCTGTCTGTGCGTCTGATTTTGCGGTAGGGCAGCAAAGCCAGGTTACTTTCTTGACCTCGAAGTAGTTCAAGGCGGCTTCGTAGTCTTCGGCATTTGAATTCAACACGTATACTACAATTTTGGCCGGTGCTGTATCGTTTCCGACA
>CAVEKJ010000232.1:0-2182 GCA_963616205.1 Prevotella sp. | reverse complement strand
CGCTGTGCTCAGTTCTTCCGGAATGTCTTTTTCTTTATAGATCACTGCCGGGTTTGTCGTTGGTATTTTTTCATCTTTTACGATCATTCCTACCACACCGCGTTCAGATCTTCTGATTGAATTCACTGCCGCTGCGGTAAAAATGATATTCATTACTGGTAATCCCCTAGTCTTGTACCTCCTGTGATAAATTTATCTTTCCCATAGAGCTTACTTCCTGTGATATTTCTATTTCCTCCATGAGCTTACTGTTGTCTGTCTTTGGAATCGCATCCCAGAATTCCACCTCAAATGTGCAGACAGGAATATTCTGATTTTCGCCCTCGAAATTCAGGTATATATTGCTTGTATTCAGGCTCCTGTTACCGACTTCAAGCTTCTGTCCGAACAGTTCTGTCATGCCTGTAAAGAAATCCATTCCATCTGCTTCATTTGCGCTCTTCTGGATGTAGTCTATCTCTACTTCCACATTCCTGTGGAACGCATTCTTTGTGGATTCAGAGAACGTCTGTGTCGCATACACGAAAAACGAGGGTTTCGTATATCCTTCCACAGTGTCAGCTCCGTACACTTTTATGTCCGGATACTTCTTTTTCAAAGCAGTATTGACTGCTTTTTTTATGTCTTTAAGTGTCAAGTCCTGCCTCCTTCAGTATCTCTTCCAGCAGATCCTGTGCTATCAGTTCAGCGTGGTTTGATCTCTGTGCCATGTACTTTGCAACGGTTTTCATTCCCCGTACCTCTCCGACCTGTCGCAGGCCTCCGGCTATGCTTCGCCCTTTTTTGTTTTTCCTTTTGTGGGTTATCATGGCGTGGCCTTCTTCATACAGGTGATAGTGCGGCGCGGATGATGTGACGGCGACCGTTATCTTTTTTCCTGAACGGACCACCTTGCCCGGATGGAAGCTGTTGGCTAACGGTTTTTGTTTTGTTCCGCTTCCGGAACCGATATAGTGATGTCCTTTTGCTTCCGAATTCACTCTGGCTTTTAAATCCTTGGAAATATTTCTGGCTTCTTTTTTTAACGCCTTTTCTGATGATGCCGGAAACTGTTTTGCTGCTTTTTCAAGTGCTTTTTCAAGCTCTGTGGCATCGAATTCAAAGCTGATATTCCCCATTTTCAAACACCTCTTCGCACTGTATCTCCAGAAGTTCATGTTTCTCGTCAATATCAATCGGCGGTCCTGCGATCTCAAACATCCTGTCATGATACATGATCCGCATTTCTGCTGTGATATCTTTTCGGTATCTCACATACACTCTGTGGGATACTTCCGGTTTTAGTTTCCCCATGAAGTTGTATTCGGAGGATTTATAAGGCTTTACAGTCGCCCACACGCTTTTGTATTCCGTCCAGCTTCCAGAGTCCTGACCCATATCATCTTCTATAGTAGTGAACTTCATAAATGTGATGCGTTTATTCAATGCTCCTGCATTAATCCTTTCTTCCACCTCCTACAATAAGTTGATGCAATGCATCCCCAGGATTGACTCTACTACACGGTTGGTGTTGGTTTTGTCTACGTACATACTTCTGTTATCATACATATCCTGGCAGAGTACCAATACCGCAATGTAGAATTCTTCATGAGTATCTATTTCCTCATCAGTAAGCCCTGTATAAGACCGGACATATGCTTTCGCTGCACTTAGTATATTCTGGACTTCTTCCTTGTCATAGTCATCCAGTCTGCAGTGCTCTGCCACAATCTCAGTCGTGATTTCACTTACTAACACCAGTCTTCACCGCCTTCCTGGTGGTGCTTTTTGCTTTCTTTTCTGCCGGTTCATCCGGTTCTTCTGCCGGTTTCACATAACCAGCTTTTAAGAGGTCAGAAACCACAGCATCGTTGCTGTAGTCCCTGATTTCTCCTCTTGTCATGGAAAGTGTACCGCAGAAGCTTACTAAAGCTTCAATCTTCATGCTTTTTCCTCTCAGGATGCCATTTTGAGAATGGCAATCTTCTGTTCGTTCTCAATCTTGGCATCAAGTTCCAGCCATCCTACTACGCCAACGGCGTGTTCGGTTGCGAATCTTTCTCTTAATACCTCGATATTCATATCTTCGGAGACTTTTACAGCGAGTCCGGACATATCACCGTATATGATCGCGGATTTTCCGGCTTCCATCTTCGGCATATTGTCGGAGCAGAATACATCCGCGCCGAACAGTGTGTATCCC
>CAVEKJ010000231.1:0-3788 GCA_963616205.1 Prevotella sp. | reverse complement strand
GTTGATGTCTATTATCTTTTACTAATCTTTTATAAAGTAACTTGCCTGTTTTTAGTTTCAACGGTATAATCCATGTTATATTACTGTGGAAAAATCTCCGGCAGTCTGCCGGCAGGAAAAGGAGTTGAAACATATATGTACAAACCCAAAATGGAAAAAGACATCCGTTGTCCGCTGGAATACGGTCTGGATGTCTTCGGTGGAAAATGGAAATCCCGAATCATCTGCGTGTTGGCGGATAAGGAATTTCTCCGCTACAGTATGATCCGGAAAGAAATGTGCAATATTACAGATGCAGTGCTTGCCACAACACTGAAAGAGCTGATCCGGGACGGGATCGTGAACAGGAAACAGTATGATGAAATCCCGCCACGTGTGGAATATTCCCTTACAGAAAAGGGAAAATCTGTAGTTCCTATCCTTCAGAGCATCTGTCAGTGGTCAGGGATCTACTATAAAGACCCAACGGAAAATCAGATGTCCCAGTGCCAGAAATGTGATTATCATAACTAAGGAGATTTACAGATGCTGAAATTTACAGAAGACAAAATATTTACACAGGATCAGGGACATGGAATCGCCGGAAAAATGCTGGAACTTATCAAAGAAAAATATAAAGATTTCTTTTATCTGGAAGTTATGCCGGAAGAAAGCAAAAATGCGTTGTTTTATGAAAAACATGGATTTCATGTTATGGAAGATGGCGTTCCCATGCAGATCGTACAAAAAAAGTAACCTTTTTCCAGGTTACTTTTTTTATGATCTGTTTCTGTTATATTTAATGATTTCCTGCACAACCGAGCTTGTTTTCCCCACAGGTGTGGTCGCCGCAGGAATGCTCATGCTCATGTTTTGTACACTGCACATCCGGATTGTAGGCAATCTTTCCTGCAACAAAATCCTCCACAGCTCTATCTGCGTCTCCGCTTACACCACCGAATAATTTAATTCCTGCTTCTGCAAGTGCTGTTTTTGCACCACCGCCGATGCCTCCGCAGATCAGGATGTCCACTCCTGCCTGTGTCAAGAAAACTGCCAGCGCTCCATGTCCCTGACCGTTTGTATCCACGATCTGTGTCTTTCTGATCTCTCCATTCTTCACATCATAAAGCTTAAACTGCTCTGTGTGTCCAAAATGCTGAAAAACCATCCCGTTTTCGTATGTAACTCCTATCCTCATTGCATTTTCTCCTTTTCTCTGAATCTTCGTTGTTTCGACGGCAGGAGTACCTTTTTTACACTTTTTACCACAGCAGAACATTTCCGTACCATCACAGATCTGATATCTTCCGCCGGAAATACACAGAATCTTTCCATTTACCAGGCTGTCTGCCAACTTATACCTAGCGGATTCATAGATCTCCGTAACCGTTGTTCTGGAAATTCCCATCTGCCTGGAGCACTGCTCATGGGTACATTTTTCCAGATCAATCAGACGTATGGCCTCATATTCGTCCACTGTCATGTTGATTTTTTCTCCTGTCAGTATTCCCTCCGGTCGGAAGCTGTCATAATCCGGTTCCATACAGATTCTTCTGCATCGTCTTGGTCGCGCCATATTTTCCTCCATTTGTTTCCGTCATATGTCGATAATTATTATATCTCCATGCGACTTTTTATTCAAGTAACTATGAATTTTATGAGTAGCTCATAAAATAATTTATATCTTCCATCTTTTAAGTTTTCTGTCTATAATAGCCTCAGTTCACGAAAATGAACACCTTACATATTACCTGCTTCTTCTGGACAGAACGGCTATCTGACAGTTACTTCCCTTGCCGTTCTGTCTTAGAAAAGTCAGTATTGCGGCGGTCCCATAATCCCATAACTGATCCGCCGCGAAAACATTTACAAGGGAGGAATCATCATGACTATTACAGAAAACGTAGCAAAAATCTTAAAAAACAGCATGTGGGATCTTGCCACATGTGCAGACAATGAACCAAACGTAGTGCCGGTTGCATTCAAAGATGTTACTAAGGACGGCAAACTTGTTGTCGGTGATGTATTTCTTGACACTACTCTCAAAAATATCGCTGCAAACAGCGGAAAAATTGCCATTTCCGCATACGATACAGAGTCTCTGGAAGGCTATCAGATCAAAGGAACTGCCGAGTACATCACCAACGGCACCATTGTTGATACCTTCAAAAATATGGTGGAGACTATTTTCAAAGGGGCTGCAACAGCCAAAGGCGCACTTGTGATCACTCCGGAAAGAGTGATCGTGGCAACTCCCGGCGCTGATAATAAGAAAGAGCTGTAATCATAGATTTACTACATCCTTCTAATTTTACACCCGCGCTATATGCAGCAGGACCCGAAAATACTTCTCGCGCAGTATTTCCGGGTCTTTTAATCATTTTATATACTTTTCAATCTGACTCGTATGTTCTTTTGTTCTGCGATCGTAATTAATTCCTGTCAGAAGTATGTTTCCCCGATATTCTTCCAGGCTCTGGCAATATTCTTTCTTTTTGATCTGATCTATGGCGCCTTCTGCACTTTTATCCCATTTCAATTCAACCACCAGCGCCGGTTTATCTGGAAATCTTTTTCGTGGGATAAATACAAGATCCGCAAAGCCTTTTCCACCGGCAAGTTCTCGATGTACTGTGTAAAAATTTCTTGCTGCATACAACGCAAGGGAAATGGTATAGCTCAGCGCATTCTCATCATTATACTGGATATGAGAAACTGCGTTTACATATTCTGACCGGACTTCTCCGTTTGGAATGAATACACACTTATTTTCTGCGTCATATCCCAGATACCCAAGATGAATCAGTAATGTCAATACGTCATCTTCTGTTCGGAAAGTCGCCATATCATTGGTAAAACTTCCTGTATTTACCGGAACTTTTTCTCCTGCGATCATACTTAACACATCGTCTTTCAGACCATCAAAAATGAATATCCATCATACCAGTTTTCACGTCTTCCATTTCCATTCCATATTTCTTCACAGGAAGCAGAGAACACTTTTCTGGATTAATGCAATCATTTCGTCCATGTTTTTGCTCTGGCGTCAAGCGGATATTCGCAATCCGCAGAGTTTTATTTTTCCAGTGTCTCATTCATACTTCCGGAACGGAAGCCCTGAAGATCCAGGGTTACATAGGAAAATCCCAATGTGCGGAATTTCTCTGTAATCTTTATTCTTGTTTCGTTGTCTGCGATCTTTAAGATGTCTTCTGCCGGGACTTCGATTCTGGCCATGGTACCGTGGATGCGGACACGGAACTGGCGGAAGCCGAGATCCATAAGAAACTGCTCGGCCTGGGCTACCATGTGGAGTTTTTCCTCAGTGATGGTCTCGCCGTATACGAATCTTGAGGCAAGGCAGGCAAAAGATGGCTTATTCCAGGTTGGAAGGTGCATATCTTTTGACAGCTCCCGGATTTCTTCTTTATAAAGGCCGGCTTCCTGGAGAGGACTTCGCACACCCAGCTCCTGGATGGCTCTTTTTCCCGGACGGTAGTCGCCCAGATCATCCATGTTGGAACCTTCCACGATCATATTCATATGGTGCGCTTTTGCTGCTTCCCAGAGTTTGGTGAAGATGGCTTTTTTGCAGATGTAGCAACGATCCGGCGGGTTCTGACGGAAGCCAGGGATATCGAATTCGTTGATCTTACAGATTTCCTGACGGATCTGATTTTCCTGGCAAAAATCCTCTGTCTCTTTCAGCTCTCTGTCTGTAAACGAACAGGGACATGCAGTAATGGCCATGGCTTTGTCGCCAAGTGTTTCCTGGGCAGCTTTCAGAAGAAAGGTGGAGTCTACGC
>CAVEKJ010000230.1:0-3789 GCA_963616205.1 Prevotella sp. | reverse complement strand
AAAGATGAGATCGTGGAAATGGAAGGCTTTGGACAGAAATCCTACGACAATCTGATGGATAGCCTGGAGCGTGCAAAAGAGACAACACTTCCGAGAGTGATCTACAGTCTTGGGATCGCCAATATCGGTCTTGCCAATGCAAAAGTGATCTGCCGTCATTTTGATAATGATCTGGATAATATCCGGCATGCCAGTCTGGAAGAGGTCAGTGATATCGATACCATCGGGCCTGTGATCGCCGGAAATCTGGTGTCTTATTTTCAGGATGAAGACAACAACCGCCGACTGGATCATCTGATGAGTTTTCTCCATATTCAGGAGGACGGCCCGAAACAGGAACAGATCTTTGCGGGAATGAATTTTGTGATCACAGGAAGTCTGGTACATTTTGGAAACCGAAGTGAGGCCAAGGAACTGATCGAATCTCTTGGCGGCAAGGTTACCGGTTCGGTTACCAAAAAAACCAATTATCTGATCAACAATGATGTTCAGTCCAACTCATCCAAGAACAAAAAAGCAAGAGAACTGGGGATCCCGATCCTTTCAGAAGAAGATTTCCGGAAACTTGCCGGAGTGCAGTAAACAAAAAGAGCAGAGCGGCTCCTTTACAAGGGGCGCGTTACATATATAAAGGAGGGCGAAAAATGCCGATCAAGACACAGGGGGATCTGCCTGTAAAGGAGATCCTGGAAAGAGAAAATATATTTGTGATGGATGAAAAACGTGCCATGCACCAGGATATCCGTCCGATCCAGATTCTGATCCTGAATCTGATGCCGTTGAAAGAAGAAACAGAACTGCAGCTTCTGCGTTCTCTTTCCAACACGCCGCTGCAGGTGGATGTGACATTTATGGCTGTGGAGAGCCATGAGGCCAAGAACACATCCCTCAGTCATCTGAACAAGTTTTATGAGACATTTACCGATGTAAAAAAACGCAAATTTGACGGAATGATCATTACAGGAGCACCGGTAGAGCAGATGCCTTTTGAAGAGGTGGATTACTGGAACGAGCTGACGGAGATCATGGACTGGACGGAGAAACATGTGACTTCTACCATCTTTCTCTGCTGGGCGGCACAGGCCAGCCTCTATTATTTCTATGGCCTGGAGAAAAAACCTCTGGACAAAAAAATGTTCGGACTTTTCTGGCATAAGGTCCTGAACCGCAAGATCCCGCTGGTACGTGGTTTTGACGATGTATTTCTTGCACCGCACTCCAGACATACTGAAGTTCCGATCGCGGATATCCGTGCCTGCAAAGATCTTACCGTTCTGGCAGAGAGCGAAGAAGCTGGTCTGTTTCTTGCGATGGCAGAGGGTGGCCGTAAGATCTTTGTTATGGGACATCCGGAATACGATCGCGTGACACTGGACGGTGAGTACAAGAGAGATCTGGCCAAAGGCCTGCCCATCGAGATCCCGAAAAACTATTACAAAGATGACGATCCAAACAACAAACCACTTCTCACCTGGAGAGCCCATGCCAATAACTTGTATACAAACTGGCTGAATTACTACGTATACCAGAGCACTCCGTATGACCTGTATGGGACACCGGATTTTAAGGAAATGCAGTAAATCAAAAAAAGAATATGGATCAGACTCATGAACTGCTGATAAGATACAGCAGTTCATGAGGTTTTTTATCACTTTACAATGGTAATTAATTGCAATACATTTTGACAAAATTCGCCACATATGGTATTTTTCAACTAAAAAATGAATGAAAACGTGCAGAAAATGCGCGAAATATTACAGACAAGGTGAACGTGAGGTTCGCCTTGTTTTCGGAGATGGAGAAAAATGGCAATAAGAAGAGAACGAATGAGACTGGGAGATCTTTTGATCAGGCAGAATGTTCTGACAGAGGAGGAGCTGAAAAAAGCTCTGGAGCTGCAGAAGGGCAGTGGCAAAAAGATCGGAGAGGTTCTGGTCGATAATGGTTTTATTACGGAAGAGATGATCGTGCGGGCATTACAGATGCTCACTATTATATGACAGACCAGAGCCGCTGGACAGCAGGGGAAAATAATACGCTGGAAACCGGTGCGGATCTGAATATCAATGTAAAAGACTACAATATGGTCAGTGCGGATCTGAACCAGGAGGATCTGGATAATCAGGAGATGACGCTGAAATTCTATATCGAAGATGAAAACGGAACGTTTTTATCAGATACGGAAGAAACATCTCTGCCGTCGGACCTCAGAAAACAGAAACTTACGGATATCACCACATCCATCGGCAGTCTTACACCTTATGGAAAAGAAGGGGAAGCGATCCTATGAGGTGCGGATGGAAAATTCCATACTACCCAGAACAATGCCTATGCGCTTACGATCCCGGGGATCGAGACGTATCTGAGTCAGACGGAAACAGATGGAACACAGGATTATCGGAAGACCTGTAAAGTCTGGGTCCAGGTTTCCGGTACGGTCTATCTTTATGGAGAACCGAAGACCAGTACCGTCTGGGCAAGCGTTGACCTGAAACAGAGACAGCTTTTTGATCTGGATTAAAAAATTAAAATTTACGTAAACTTTATTTGATTATTTGAAAGATCAGTGCTATAGTAAAGTTGGTTCCGACAAACGGATAATCAATAGATCCCAGAAAAGGGCCGGGCGGGACCAATTTACTGTTGACTGGCCAGGATCTGGATCAGGAAAGAAGGAAGAGGGAAAAAATTGCGTAAAAAATCACATATACTGTTAGGCAGATACCTGGCTGACCAGATGTCTGAGGTGTACAGTCTTCAGCAGCACAGAAAAGCGTTTTGCCTGGGTAACATCATGCCGGATCTGAAACCGTCATTTCTCACCACCAGACATGAGTTTTTCGGAACATTCGATCATCTCCAGAGTAAGATGAGGGAACTGGTCGAGAGAAACCCGGAGGAAGAGAATGCCAGAGTATACTGGAGAAGATTCGGTGAGGTCATGCATTATATGGCTGATTATTTTACTTTTCCTCATAACAGAACATACAAAGGAAACCTTGCCGAGCATAATTCCTATGAGGCCGAACTGAAGAATCGTCTGAAAGAATGTATCTTAAGCGGCGCCGCAGACAGCCAGCTGGAAGAAGCAAAGCATTTCGAAAGCTTTGAGGAACTTGTGGAATATATCCGTGAGCGTCATGCATATTATCTGGAGAGTCCAAGGTGTATTGCTGATGACATCCGTTTCATCCTTCGGGTGTGTTATCAGGTAATACAGGGGATCTTTCAGCTCTGTGTAAGAAAACAGTTCCATATGGAAGGACAGCAGACAGTGACTGTCTGACAGTATATAAAAAGCCGCAGTGTGAGAGCACTGTGGCTTTTTTACATTATGGAAACCCAAAAAGAATCTTACGAAAATGTGAATAAAAAGTGAAAAATAGATAAATTGAAAGAGATATCCCGCCAGAACGGTTGATTTCACGATTTTCCTATGCTAAAATAAGTGGAGTTAAACTTTAAGTTATCAAATGGTTTAAGGCAGACCTTTATTATAGGGGAAGTAAAGGGATGTTCAAGGAAAGAAGGGAGCATCTTAATAAATATGAAGAACAAGTACCTTAATAAGTTTTTTTGCATCACGATGTTATCAGCTATGGTACTGGCAGTTCCAACCGGAGTAAAAGCCGCCGAGGAAGCAGAGATTGTTGTTGCTGACGAGGGTGCTTCAGAAGATGGGAGCGAAGTAAGCGAACCGGCACCGGAACCAGAAGTTCCGGCAGATCCGGAACCGACGGCTGCACCGGACCCGGAACCAACTGTTGCACCAGATCCGGAGCCGACTAC
>CAVEKJ010000229.1:0-3828 GCA_963616205.1 Prevotella sp. | reverse complement strand
TTTTTCAGAGGAGGAAAGGTGAAATGAAGAAAAAGAATTTGGCACTTCGTATGTCTGCATGCATGATGTCTGCTCTGCTTGTAGTTGGTTCAGCAGCTCCGGCTTACGCTGCGGAGGATATGGCTTTTGTGGACCTGGCAGCGGATGATGCTGAGGAACTGACAGCAGATGAGTTCAGTGACGAGGCTGATGACAGTGCAGTTGTTTTTGCAGATGAGACTGCAGCAGCACAGACTGGTTTTGGAACTGCAAATACACAGCTGGCAGCTGGTACTTATCAGGTAACTGTTGGTCTTAAGAAAGCCGACGATGTAACAGCAGATTCCATGGCAGCTTCCTGCATCGCAGGTAAAGCTACTCTGGTCGTAGCAGAGGACGGCAGTGCGAAACTGACTGTTCCGATCCAGGGAGTCACCATGGGCGGACAGACTGTTTATGCAACCGACTGGAAAGTTTACCAGGGAGCAGTAGGGACTGAGGCTACCGCAGTTGAGAGCACAACGGACGAGAACGGAAATGTAAACAGCATCACATTTGAAATCCCGGACAAAGCACAGGACGGCGTCTATGTGACCATGACTGTTTCAGCTGGAAGAACACAGGATGCATTTGTAAATGTAGATTATGCAAACGCTGAGAAAGATGCCACAGCAGTAGATACATCCGCATTGGAAGCAACCATCGCACAGGCAGATGCCCTTGACGAGATGTCTTACACCAAGGCATCCTGGGATGGAAATAAGGATGCCATCGAGGCAGCTAAGACAGCAGCGAAAGCAGCACTTGAGAAGAAAGAATCCCAGGAGGCTGTAGATGCAGCGAATACTGCACTGGCAGATGCAATGAGCAAACTGGCAGCAGCTGGTGATCAGACTTCCATTAAAGAAACTTTAGCAAAAGCCACAGATGAAACTGCTTATTCAGTAGCATCCTGGAATTATGTAAAAAAAGCAATTGAGAAGTGCGAAACTGTAATAGCAGACAGAGGTTCACAGAAAGAACTTGATAGTGCAGAGTCAAATCTGAACTACTATGTTTCTGTAGCAGTACCGAAATATGATACAACAAAACTGGAAAAGAAAATTGCAGAAGCAGAGGCACTGAAAAAGGCAGATTATACAGCTGAAAGCTGGAAAGAAGCTAATCTGACTATTGCTATCAACACCGCAAAGGATGCTATTGATAATCGTGGTGATAAAGATGATGTTCACAGTGCGATTAATGGTCTTGAAACAGCAATGGAGAAACTGGTTCCTGTTTCCAATGAAATCACTGTTGGACGTGGCAATTTTGAAAGAAAACTCGCACCAGGAACTTATAATCTTCCGGTTGAACTTTTAAACGGTGGAAAATCTGATGCGACCAATCAGTATACATCTGGAAATTATATGAGCCAGGTTTCTATGGCACATGGATGTTTTGTGGATGATAAAGCGACTCTGACAATCCACGAGGACGGCACAGCAACTCTTACAGCCGGAGTACAGGCAATCAAAGCAATGGGAACAGAAGGTGCTGCATCAGACTGGACTATTTACGAGAATACACAGGATTATCTGGATGGAATTGCGAATGCCAACAAAGGTGCACGTTTTAAAGCACGTGTAGATGCGACGAAAGTACAGGCAGGAAAGAGAAAACCATCACAGATCAGTTTTACGATCCCGGATCTGAAACAGAATGTAGTGGCAACTCGTATGTATATTGAAGTTATGTCTGTAAATCAGGATGCCTGCATTGGTCTGGACTGGGCGAACATAGAAAAAGTAAGTGATGATACCAGCGCAACATCTACTGTGGAAAAAGAGTATGTAGTAAAAGCTGATACACTGTCCCAGTTAAAAAATATGAAAGCCGGAAGCACAGTAAAACTGGATGAAGACGTGACCCTGACAGAAGACTTAACAATTAAAGGCGGCACACTGGATCTTAACGGCCATGTGTTAGCTCAGGCAGATAACCTGATCATAATCAAAGGTGATGTGACAGTTATTGACAGCAGTGCAGAAAAGACCGGAAAAATAACACGTGAAAAATATTCTGCCAGCACTAAGACCAGTACATCTATTTCCGTGCAGAAAGGTTCTCTGACAGCAGATGGCGTATCGATTGATGGCCAGATTGGAAACAGAGTATTAGAGGGAAGTGCAAGTTATGTTGGCGGACTTCCAAAAGTTTCTGTAACTTTAACAAACTGTACACTGAGTAATACATGTACCGGAACTAATAATAGTGATAATGTTTCATTTGTATATATGGAAAATGGTCTGGATGTTTCGGTAGATCATTGTACAGCAGATAAGGCAATCTATGCAGAAAGTGGTTCTGATAATAATGTTAGCATTACAAACAGTACTGTTTCACAAGTAGAGTTATATGCTGATAAAGCGATTGTTACGGATGTAAACGTAACAGGAAACAGATCTACGATTTATGCAAAGGACAGTACTGTAAAAAATGATACATTTAAGGGCCTGATGCTTGCTGGCAGCAGCGATGTAGTACTTGAAAATGTTACTGTTACAGATTCAGCCAGCCGTCAGGGTGCGCTGGAGGTTATGAGTACAGGATTGGTAACTATTAAGAGTGGCGTATTTTCTAATGCAAACAGACGAGGATATGCAGTTTCTTCTGAAGGATTCCCGATTCAGATTGAAGGTGGATATTTTAAAGCACAGACTACAGTTATAAACGGAGCTTATACGACACCAGATGGTAAGATCCTTGGAGATGTGACAGAAGGTGAGTATGCAGGATACAAAACAGTTGTAGATGGCCAGGATGCAGAAGTTGCTGATCCGGTAGCAACCATTTATGGCGAAAACGGAGGGGTGATCAAACAGATTGCAGAAGATAATTCAGCTTTGGCATTATCTTATGCAAATAATGGTCAGGTTGTCAAAATAAATAAAGACATGAGTGCAAAAGGCTTAGCATATTATAAGAATTGTACTCTTGACTTAAATGGACATGTAGTGAATCTTACAAACCCGATTACCGGTGGAGCAGGAACTTGCCATGTTATTGATAGCTCCAGTGAAAAGACTGGAAAAATCGTAAGTACAAATTCTCTTTTTGCAAGTAATACAGAAACAGCCTCAGTGATTTTTGATAATATTGATTGTGAGTGCGTGTTTGTTCAGGGTATGTCAGTTGGTTCAGTTTATGTGACAAATGGGACTAAAGTTACTGGCCCTATGTTGATTAAGCCATTTATGGGTACAGGCAATACCTATGTACAGGATAGCAGCTGGACAATTGCTGAAAAGGACAATCAGGGAAATGATTTAGATGCATTAGCACTTCTTAAAGATACCACCCGTACCTCCCAGTACACCATCACCCAGACAGGTGACCGTTCCTTCACAGTAACAGTCAACGACCTGGGCAAAGCCATGAGAGCTTTCGAAGCAATCGACGCTTCCCAGTACACCAAGGCAAGCTACGCAGCAGCAAAAGCAATCTACGATGAGATCGACGGAAGTGCAGATGAGGACATCCAGGGTGATGCGATCGCAGAGAAAGCGAAAGAGCTTAACGACGCAGTAGCAGCTCTCCAGGCTCCGGCTTCCGAGGATTCTATCAACGCTTTGAAATCTGCCATCACAGCAGCCAAAAAGGTAAAAGCAGCAGACTACACCGCAGCATCCTACAAGACTTACAAAGCAGCCATCACAGCCGCAGAGAAAGTTCTGAACGGGGAAGACCTCTCCGACGCAGAGGTAACTGCAGCAACAAAAGCTCTTACCACTGCAAAGACAAAACTTGTTAAAATGAAAACACAGACCATCACCGTTTCTGTGAAGAACACCAAAAATGTGGTTTCCA
>CAVEKJ010000228.1:0-3864 GCA_963616205.1 Prevotella sp. | reverse complement strand
ATTGTGGACAGTGCCTGAATTCCGGAACGCCAGAAGATCCAGCTTCTTGCACCGGTGGTCCGTGGACGCCGGTGCAATAGCACCATTATCTTCATTGGAATACCTGTGATTTCGGAAGATATGTAAAAAAATCTCAACCACAACAAACACGGAATATAAAAGAAAGGTAATATTACCGAAGTTAAATCCGCCAATGGTGGCGATACTGTAGGCCACAGAAATAATAGGCGAAACGCCCAGGCCTGATTTTGTGTTGAGGATAATACCCAGCGCCAGGATCAGAAGACCGGCGACATAGAAAACTATCCGCAGGAACGTACTTTTTTTCATTTCTTATCACTCTCTCTTTCTGTATGACAGTATAATCATAGCACAGAATTTCGTTAAAACCAAATCCGAAACAGATTTAATTTCCTTCTTGACAAATACTTTTATGATGATATAATTTGATAATCAAAATACTTTAGAATAAAAACTAAATCAGAGAACAGTAGTACAGATTAATCCAGACAGGAGATCATTGCAGAAAAGTATAAAAGCAATGTTCGCCGGAGGAGATTTTTTACAGGCTGATGTAAGACAGATATCATGGAGAAAAATATGACAGGTAAAATATGTGGAACAGGTTCCTGGGTACCGGACAGAGTGTGGGACAACAACGATCTGGCCAGAATGGTAGATACCAGCGATGAATGGATCAGGGAAAGAACCGGTGTGGTGCAGAGACATATTGCAAAAGAGGATGAAGATACCGTGACCATGGCGGCACGGGCAGCGCAAAGAGCAGTGGAAGATGCGAAGATGAACGTAGAAGAGATCGACCTGATCCTTGTGGCGACCATTTCACCCACAGAGATCATGCCCTGCGTGGCATGTGGTGTGCAGGAGCGGATCGGTGCAGAAAATGCCACCTGTTTTGATCTGAATGGCGCCTGTACGGGATCTCTTCTGGCATTGAATACAGCACAGGCATATCTGGCCCAGGGGATTTACCGGAATGCACTTGTGATCGGTGCGGAAAAACTGTCCGGTTTAACGGACTGGACAGACCGTGGCACCTGTATCCTTTTCGGAGATGGCGCAGGAGCGGTTGTGCTGAGGGCTGAAGAGGACGGCAGATATGCCCAGGTCACGCACTCCATTGGAAAAAAAGGCGGCGCACTTACTCTGCAGAGCAGAAATCAGATCCGTTATGAAAATAATCCTAAAGCAAAAGAAACCTACATGCAGATGAATGGAAAAGAAGTGTTTACCTTTGCAGTATCCAAAGTGCCGGAAGCAGTAAAAAACCTTCTTTACAGAGAACAGGTTTCTTACGAGGACATCCGTTATTATCTTCTCCACCAGGCAAATGAGCGGATCATCCGCTCCGCAGCAAGGCGGCTGGGTGAAGATATTTCCAAGTTCCCCATGAACATGGAGAGATACGGCAATACATCTTCCGCAAGCCTTCTCATTCTTCTGGATGAGGTGAAAAAAAACGGAAAACTGCAGCGGGGCGATAAGCTGGTCCTCGCAGGATTCGGCGGCGGACTGACGTATGGAGCGAGCCTGATCGAATATTAAATGTAAAAGTATTCCGTCGCTTGACCCGAATCAGAGAAGCCCTTTTGGGTTGAAAAAGGCACTTACCTGGTTCACAGAAACAGAGTAAAGTCCCGATTAACGGACTGTTAAAAATAAAGTTTGATTAATTTTCCGGAGGTAAAAAATGAAAACAAGAGTTACAGAGTTACTTGGAATCGAATATCCCGTTATCCAGGGCGGTATGGCCTGGGTGGCAGATCATCACATTGCGGCAGCAGTATCCGAGGCAGGCGGCCTGGGACTGATCGCGGCAGCCAATGCACCGGCAGAATGGGTACGTGAGCAGATCCGAGAGGCAAAAAAACTGACCGATAAGCCTTTTGGCGTAAACATCATGCTGATGAGTCCAAGTGCCGATGAGGTTGCGAAGATCGTCGTGGAAGAAGGCATCAAAGTAGTAACAACCGGTGCCGGAAGCCCGGAAAAATACATGGAAGCATGGAAAGCGACCGGAGTAAAAGTCATCCCGGTTGTTGCATCCGTAGCTCTTGCAAGAAGAATGGAACGCTGCGGCGCAGACGCGGTAGTTGCAGAGGGAACCGAGTCCGGCGGACATATCGGTGAGACAACCACCATGGCACTGGTGCCACAGGTTGTGGATGCAGTAAAGATCCCAGTGATCGCTGCAGGAGGAATCGCAGACGGACGTGGCATTGCGGCAGCGTTTATGCTGGGGGCGGAGGCTGTACAGATGGGAACTCGTTTTGTGGCAACCGAGGAATGTAATGTCCATGAAAATTACAAACAGTTTCTTCTGAAAGCAAAAGATATTGACACAAGAGTAACCGGCCGTACAACAGGACATCCGGTCCGTACCTTAAGAAACCCGATGACAAAAGAATATCTGGAAAAAGAAGCGGCAGGAGCTTCTTTTGAAGAACTTGAGATGCTGACCCTGGGCGGCCTTCGAAAAGCTGTGGTTGACGGCGATGTGAAAACCGGAAGCGTCATGTCCGGCCAGATCGCAGGAATGGTAAAAGATGTGCCGACCTGCAAAGATCTGATGGCAAGGCTGATGTCAGAGACAAAAGAAGCCGTCAGAAGAAATCATTTTCTTACAGAAGACTGATAAAATATGAAAGTACAATAAACAGGACAGTAAATACAGAAGAATGATCTTGAATAATTTATCATGAAGGGAAACATCAAATGGGAAAAACAGCATTTATCTTCCCAGGCCAGGGCGCACAGAAGGCTGGCATGGGAAAAGATTTTTATGAAAAATATGATACAGCAAAAAAAGTTTTTGATTCCGCCAGTGAGTGGCTTGACCTGGATATGAAAGCACTTTGCTTTGAAGAAAATGACAGGCTTGACCTGACAGAATATACACAGGCTGCACTGGTCACTACCTGCCTTGCCATGGAAAAAGTTGTGGAGGAGATGGGACTTCATCCGGATGTGACTGCAGGGTTAAGTCTTGGCGAGTACTGTGCCATTGAAACAGCAGGCGGTATGGATTTGAAAGATGCCATCACCACGGTAAGAAAAAGAGGAATCCTTATGGAACAGGCAGTTCCGGCAGGAAAAGGAAGCATGGCAGCAGTTATGGGAATGGAAACAGAGAAGATCGAGGAAATGCTTGCAGACATTGCAGACGTAAGCATTGCAAACTACAACTGTCCGGGCCAGATCGTAATTACGGGACTTGCAGAAGCGGTTTCCGAAGCGTCTGAGAAACTGAAAGCGGCAGGCGGAAGAAGAGTGATCCCGTTAAATGTCAGTGGACCGTTCCATTCTGCAATGCTTGCCACAGCAGGAAAAGAGCTGGGAAAAGTTCTGGAGGGAATCATATTTCATGAACTTCAGATCCCATATGTCACAAACGTAACCGCAGAATATGTAAAAGATTCAGCCGAGACAAAAGCATTTCTGGAAAAACAGATATCTTCATCTGTGCGCTGGCAGCAGAGTGTGGAAAACATGATCCGCCAGGGCGTGGATACTTTTGTGGAGATCGGACCGGGAAGAACACTGGCCGGATTTATGAGAAAGATTGACAGAAATGTAAAAGTATATAATATTCAGACCGTAGAAGACGCAGAAAAAGTCTGCCAGGAACTGGTATAAGCAGCAGAAAGGAATTCATATGTCAGAGAAAAAAATCGCAGTAGTAACAGGCGGGGCACGTGGAATCGGAAAAGCCATCGCCATGGAACTTGCAAAAGCCGGAAATCTTGTAGTGATCAATTACAACGGCTCCGAAGAAAAAGCCCGGGAAACAAAAGCAGAGATCGAGGCAGCAGGCGGTGAGGCAGATATCCTGCAGTGCAATGT
>CAVEKJ010000227.1:0-3864 GCA_963616205.1 Prevotella sp. | reverse complement strand
CCTGTATGCTGCTATACCGGCAGCGTCAGGCTGAGCCGATTTTTTTTCCACCGTACGGGAAAGCGGCCCGCGTAGCGGGCCTGTTCCCTGAGAATGCCCGTAACCGGGATGTATAAAGAATGTAGCCTGTAGCCGGCTTGAAAACAATATGAATTCAAATGAACAACAGAAACAGGCCTGCAAAGCAGGCCGCATTTCGTCCACTGCGAATAAAAATCGGCATAACGAGCCACACTAAATACCGTAGAATCCATCGCCCCTCCAGTATAGTTGCACATTTCCACAACCTGCAACAACCTGCGTGGCCGGAGGGGAGGAGCGCGAGGAGGGGAAACGGCCTTCGCAACTATGAATGCTTCCCCTCCTCGCAGAAACGCCCGCAGAGAAAGCGTCTCACCTGGAAAGGGAAACTCGCCCACAGCGAAAGCGTCCCACCTGGAAAGGGAAACTCGCCCGCTGCGAAAGCGCCCACCCGGGCAGGGAATTTATCATTAATTTTATCAATAGTACAATCCCATGTATATTATGAAAAACATACTTCCAATCTGTTGACTTTAAAACCTAATTCTGTTATCTTTAGGTCGTCATGAGAAATGTTATTTACTACTAACTGCGTGGGCAGTGAACGAAATATTGAGACCACAAGAAAGGATGTGCAACAAATTGGCAAAAGTTAATTTTGAGCAGTGGAACGGATTCAAAGGTGAGCGTTGGAAAGAGAAGATCGACGTTCGTAACTTTATCAGCATGAACTACACACCATATGACGGAGATGCTTCCTTCCTGGAAGAGCCGACAGAGGCAACTGATAAACTCTGGGGCAAACTTCAGGAGCTTCAGAAAGAGGAGCGTGCCAAGGGCGGCGTTCTTGATATGGAGACAGAGGTAGTAACAGGAATCACCGCATATGGTCCTGGATATATCGATGAGGAGCTGAAAGACCTTGAGCAGGTTGTAGGTCTTCAGACAGACAAACCTCTGAAACGTGCTTTCATGCCATACGGCGGAATCAAGATGGCAGAGCAGGCATGTGAGACTTACGGATATCACGTAAGCGACAAGATCAAAGACATCTTCAACAACTACGAATTCAAGACACACAACCAGGGTGTATTCGACATCTACACACCAGAGATGAAAAAAGCACGTCACAACAAGATCCTTACAGGACTTCCGGATACTTACGGACGTGGACGTATCGTAGGTGACTACAGACGAGTTGCTCTTTACGGAATCGACTTCCTGATCGCCGGTAAAGAGAAAGACTTCGCAGCATGCGACCGTCAGGGTATGAGACGTTATGACTTCCAGCTTCGTGAGGAGATCGCAGACCAGATCCGCGCTCTGAAGAAGATGAAAGAAATGGCTCAGATTTACGGCTTTGATATTTCCCAGCCGGCTAAGAACGCAAAAGAAGCATTCCAGTGGCTGTACTTCGGATATCTTGCAGCGATCAAGACTCAGAACGGAGCTGCAATGAGTGTTGGACGTATCTCCACATTCCTTGATATCTATATTGAGAGAGACCTTAAGAACGGAACTCTTACAGAGAAAGAGGCACAGGAGCTCGTTGACCATATCGTAATGAAATTCCGTATGGTTAAATTCGCCCGTATTCCGTCTTACAACCAGCTCTTCTCCGGTGACCCGGTATGGGCAACTCTGGAAGTTGCAGGTATGGGACAGGATGGACGTTCCATGGTTACAAAGAACGACTATCGTTTCCTTCATACACTTGAGGATATGGGACCGGCTCCGGAACCGAACCTTACAGTTCTCTACTCTTCAAGACTGCCTGAGAACTTCAAAAAATATGCAGCAGACATTTCTGTTACAACAAGTTCCATCCAGTACGAGAACGATGATGTTATGCGTCCGGTATGGGGCGATGACTACAGCATCTGCTGCTGTGTATCTGCTACAGAGACAGGTAAGGAGATGCAGTTCTTCGGTGCCCGTGCAAACCTTGCAAAATGCCTTCTTTACGCGATCAACGGCGGTGTTGATGAGAAGTCAAAACAGCAGGTAGGACCGGCATATCAGCCGATCACTTCCGAGTACCTTGACTATGACGAAGTAATCGCTAAATACGATCAGATGATGGACTGGCTTGCACATCTGTATGTTGGAACACTGAACATGATCCACTACATGCATGATAAATACTACTATGAGGCAGCTGAGATGGCACTCATCGATACAAAGGTTGACCGTTCTTTCGCAACTGGTATCGCCGGATTCTCACATGTAGTAGATTCCCTTTCCGCTATCAAATATGCAAAAGTTAAAGCAATCCGTGACGAGGACGGAATCACAACAGACTTCCAGGTTGAGGGTGACTTCCCACGCTATGGTAACGATGATGACAGAGCAGATGAGATCGCAACAACACTGCTTTCCACATTCCTTGAGAAACTGAAACACATTCATACCTATCGTGATTCCAAGCCAACAACATCCATCCTTACCATCACATCCAACGTTGTTTATGGTAAAGCTACAGGATCTCTTCCGGACGGAAGAAAAGCCGGCGAGCCTCTGGCACCGGGAGCTAACCCGTCTTACGGCGCAGAGCAGAACGGACTTCTTGCTTCCCTGAACTCTGTTGCAAAACTTGACTATGAGGATGCCCTTGACGGAATCTCCAATACTCAGACAATCAACCCGGATGCCCTTGGACATTCTGAGGAAGAGCGTACAGAGAACCTTGTAAACGTACTTGACGGATACTTTGACCGTGGTGCACATCACCTCAATGTAAACGTATTCGGTAAAGAGAAACTCATCGATGCTATGGAGCATCCGGAAAAAGAGGAGTATGCAAACTTCACCATCCGTGTTTCCGGATACGCTGTTAAGTTCATCGACCTTACAAGAGAGCAGCAGCTTGACGTAATCGCAAGAACCTGCCACGAAAGGATGTAATAAAAAATATGGACGACCAGAAAAAAATCACTGGCTACGTCCACTCACTGGAGAGCTTCGGCTCTGTTGACGGACCAGGAGTCCGGTATGTGATCTTTTTGAGCGGCTGTGCCATGCGCTGCCAGTTCTGCCACAATCCGGACACCTGGCAAATGAAAACAGGGACGGAGTACACAGCAGATGAGCTGCTTGAAAAAGCCTGTCGATACCGCTCTTACTGGGGAAGTAAGGGCGGTATTACTGTGAGTGGAGGCGAGCCACTGTTACAGATCGATTTCCTTACGGAGCTTTTTAAGAAAGCCAAAAAACAGGGAATCCACACAACTCTTGATACCAGCGGCAATCCTTACACAGAAGAAGGACCGTGGCATGAAAAATGGGAAGAGCTGATGAAATATACAGATCTTGTCATGTTGGATATCAAACACATTGATGAGGAACAGCACAAGATCCTCACAGGATGTACCAACAAAAATATCCTTGCCATGGCAAAAAAACTCTCAGATATGGGCGTAGCCATGTGGATTCGCCACGTACTGGTACCGGAGCGTAATGACCGTGACGATTATCTTCACCGTCTGGCTGATTTTATCGGCACCTTAAAAACCGTTGAAAGAGTAGAAGTTCTTCCATACCATACACTTGGAACTTTCAAGTGGGAAAACCTGCATATTGATTATCCGCTGAAAGGAATCAATCCTCCAACAAAAGAGAGAGTTGAAAATGCGGAAAAAATCCTGGGAGCAGGAAATCACTGACCGATCGTGAATACCTTCCTGAGGATCATATATCTGAGTGGACGACAAACGTCCGCTGTTAAAACCATATTTATGTCGAAAAATGGACATAAGTATGGTTTTTTTTGCCATTTCAGCTATACTTTGAAAAAAATTAGTGCTATCACTATAATGATAGTGTCGAAAAAGAAGAGCGGTTATT
>CAVEKJ010000226.1:0-3891 GCA_963616205.1 Prevotella sp. | reverse complement strand
CTTGCCACAGGCGATGTTGTAGTTGGCCGACACCTGCAGATGGCTCATCAGGGTAACACCCAGACCCACGTTCACGCTGAAGTTCGACTTCTTCAATGATATGAAATCTCTTTCTTCCGACTGTTACAACTTTCTTATGAATTTTACAGACTGTGCCGCATCGCCAAAGATCCAGGACAATCCGCTCTACCAGAGATATGTGATCCCTGTAATAAAAGAAATCGAAACCAACTATCAGCTGGACATCACTGCCGCCGGACTCAGCCAGAGCGTTTTTGTCTCTCCGCAGTATCTTTCCCGTCTGTTCCGGCGTTTTCTGGGCTGTTCGGTTTATGAGTACGTTACCATGTACCGCATCAGCCGTGCCCGGGAACTGCTGCTTTCCAGACCGGATATGAAGATCCAGGATGTTGCCGGCGCTTCCGGTTTTTCTGATGCCAGCCACTTTATCGCCATGTTCCGCAAGGTCACAGGAACCACCCCTCTGGACTTCCGCAAGATGTACTGATGTTTCAGATGTATCCTTACGTTACCTGCACAAACAAAAAACACTGTCCCTCCGGGAAACCTTCTCTGTGGCGTTCCCTTCGGGGCAGTGTTCTCTTATAAAACTGGTGTCGGTATCTTAACCTTAGTTCTCATAATATAATTCCAGAATACGGTCAACTTTTCGGCTGGCTTCCAGATTCTTCAAAAGATCGCTCCTGCTCTTGATCTGGCTGTCCAGTTTCTTCCGTTCCTCCTGCAATTTCTGCAGAAGTGCTGCTTTCCGAAGAGTCTCCTTCTCCTGTGGTGTCTTGTTCTGATTCATTTTCTTCTCCCTGTACAGTCTCTGTTTCCAGATTTTCTGCTGCATTTTCCCGTTTCTGTTCGGCTTCTTTTTCCGCCTGATGATCTTTTTCAATTCTTCTCATTCGTATTTTGGCGCGCTTTCTGGACATTACGATCTTCACAGTGACTACCACCGTACAGAGTACAAAAAGTACTCCCGAGATCACCAGTGAAACATCGATATCTGTCCCAGGAAAAAGCACTTTATCTGTGCGGAACCACTGGATCACAATTCTTCCCAGCCCATAGCCTGCAAGATATCTCAGAAAGATCTCTCCCTGAAATACTTTTTTGCGAAGATGCATCATAAGCATCAAAAGCACAAGCAGACACCAGAGGCTCTCATAAAGAAACAGCGGCTGCACCAGAATACAGGAAGCACCGTTCACTGTCTGAAGGTTCTCCCGCATAGCCGTAGTCACCTCTCCTGCACGCACGGCAGTCAGAGGCAGCTGCATGGACAGAACGTTATCCGCATATTCGCCAAAAGATTCCCTGTTAAAAAAGCTTCCCCACTTTCCTATTATCTGCCCGATGAGGATTCCCATGCACGCAAGATCTGCCATCTGCCAGAAAGATTTTTGGCGGATCCTGCAATAGAGAGCACCCCCAAGGGCACCTCCGAGAAGTCCTCCATAAAAAAGCATTCCTCCGGATCGCACATTCAGGATCTGTCCCGGATCATTCTTATAAAGGCTCCATGAAAAAGCCGCATAAAGCAGTCTTGCCCCCACCACTCCTGTGATGAGTGTTATGATAGCCAGATCCAGATAGGCGTCCGGATCCTCATGATTTCTTCTGGCTTCCAGTACCACAAAAAAGATCCCGAGAAGCATTCCGATGGCGATCAGCACTCCGTAGATCGTGATCTCGAATCCAAATATCTCAAAAGATCTCGGTACATGATCCAGAACCAGTTTAAGCCCCGGAAACCGAATTGACATATCCATAAAATCACCTGTTAGCATACAATTTTTTAACTTGCAGTCGATCGGTATTTAAAGGACTACGGTGATCAGACGTTGAAACGGAATAAGATCACGTCTCCATCCTGTACAACGTATTCCTTACCTTCCATACGTACAAGGCCTTTTTCTCTGGCTCCTGCGTAGGAACCGCAGTCCAGAAGATCCTGATAATTTACAACCTCTGCCTTGATAAATCCACGCTCAAAGTCTGTATGGATCTTACCGGCAGCCTGTGGTGCCTTGGTTCCGATCTTGATGGTCCATGCTCTTGTCTCATCCTCTCCTGCTGTCAGGAAACTCATAAGGCCAAGAAGGTGATAGCTTGCACGTACCAGCTTCTCAAGTCCGGATTCTGTCAGTCCCAGATCCTCCAGAAACATCTTTCTCTCATCTTCATCCAGCTCGGAGATCTCTTCCTCGATCTGTGCGCAGATCACGAATACTTCGCTGTTCTGTTTTGCCGCATATTCGCGTACAGCCTGTACATGGGCATTGTTTGCGCCGTCATCTGCGATATCATCTTCTGCAACATTGGCTGCATAGATCACCGGTTTTGCAGTAAGAAGGTTGTAAGTTGCAAGCCATGCATCCTCATCCTCATTTTCGGTCTCCAGTGTGATGGCAAGCTGTCCGTCTTCCAGATGTGCTTTTACTTTCTCGAGGAATGTCAGCTCTTTGGCTGCTTCCTTGTCCATACGTGCGGTTTTGGTAACTTTTGCGATCCTTCTCTCAAGGATCTCAAGATCAGAGAAAACAAGCTCCAGATTGATCGTCTCGATATCACGGAGCGGATCGATGTTTCCGTCTACATGGACAACGTTGGAATCTTCAAAGCAGCGTACTACATGAACGATCGCATCTACCTCACGGATGTTTGCAAGGAACTGGTTTCCAAGTCCCTCACCTTTGGATGCACCCTTTACAAGTCCCGCGATATCAACGAATTCGATCACTGCAGGTGTTACTTTCTTTGATTTATAAAAATCTCCCAGGAGATTCAGTCTCTCATCCGGTACAGTTACAACACCCACATTCGGGTCGATGGTACAGAACGGATAGTTCGCGGATTCTGCTCCGGCTTTTGTCAGTGAATTGAATAATGTACTTTTTCCTACGTTAGGAAGACCTACGATTCCAAGTTTCATTTCTCTATTTACGTCCTTTCAATATATTTATTTACAGTATTTCAGATACTTTTTTGATAGGGTCGGCCCTTTTCCCGGCCATTCCTGTCCCATATTACCATACACAGCCAAAAACCGCAACTGTACGGTTCTTACAGCATACCGTCAGTCTCTGGACATGATCATCAGAAGCTGTCCGCTTTCGTATGTGATCCTGGCAGTTTCTTCTGTGATCTCGTTGCTTACGGTCAGTCCGCTGTCTGCCACAGTGAGATGATAGCCATTCAGCGGATATTTAAAACCTTCCAGGGTAAGTCCCGTCACATCACCGCCAACAGTGAAGAATGACACATATTTTCCAAACTGATCGGCTCTTCGCAATGTGGTTCCGCTTTCTGCAAGTGTGATGTAATTCCACTGATCTGCAAGCGCAATATGAACGCCCTGTTCTTTTCCCATGGAAAGCAGCCCAAGATTGGCCAGCACGTGATCCAGCCTTGTTCCGGTGGCTCCCAGGATCAGAATGTTCCTGGAACCTTCCTCGATCATATGATTCACGGCAGACTGCGTATCTGAATCGTCCTTTTCCGGCTGCAGGCGAACAACCTTAAGTCCTTTCAGGCTGTCCATGTAGGCTTCGCCTTCTTCTGAGAGGCTGTCAAAATCTCCCACTGCCAGATCCGGTGTGAATTCCCGGTTTTTCATAAACCATTCCATCCCTTTGTCTGCTGCTGCCAGTGTAAGACTCTCTCTTCCGCCTTCTTTAATTCTTTTTTTTAAAAAATCGAGGGCAAAACCATTCTGGATATTGCCCCCGCTGATTATTATTGTATCTGTCATGCTGTTCCTCAATCGATTTTTCTTATGATCTCGTTCATCTTTTCTCTGGCGTGCCTTATATTTGCCTGCAGATTTCCGTTGAATACATAAGAACCGGCTACCAGCAGATTCGCACCCGCTGCCAGTAC
>CAVEKJ010000225.1:0-3895 GCA_963616205.1 Prevotella sp. | reverse complement strand
CTTTTATATATCGTTGATTTCGGCTGTTTGGCTTATCAGGGATTGTCATATGGATGAGATTTTGCTTAATTGCAGGATGTAGATAATTTCTTCGGAAACCTTCTTTTGAATGAAGCCCTAGTTTTTCCATAAGAGTCTGGCTCGTATAAGGAGTATCATATTCCATGATTTCAAGTAATTTTTTTACAGCTTCGGATAGTTGATTCTGATCTTCTCTGAGCTGAGTATTGATATCATTAAGGATTTTGTCTATTTGTGATAATATGAATTCAATGAAACGTGTTGAATTTCCATCTACGTGACATCTGGCTATTGCTTCATAATATTCATCCTGAAATTTTTCAATCTGACTTTCAATGGGAATATATTCAAATACAGGATTCCATTTGGAAAGTATTGCTGTATGCCATAAGCGTGCCATTCGCCCGTTTCCATCTGCAAAAGGGTGGATAAAAACAAATTCATAATGAAATACACAACTTAAAATGAGAGGATGAACGGTTTTTGATGCTTTTTTCATCCAGGAAAAAAGTTCATCCATCAGCTGTGGAACAAATCGAGCGGGAGGAGCCATAAATATACATTCTGATCCGTTAAAAACTCCCTCTTCTCCAAGACGAAAACATCCAGATTCTTCCAGAAGATATTTTGTCATGATACCATGAAATTTTTTCAGATCTTTGATGCTGTAAGGATGGATCTCGGAAATTTTCTCGTAAGCATCGTAAGCATTTTTAACTTCTTGAATTTCTTTTTGTTCACCTAAAACAGACTTTCCATTGATCACATCTCTGACCTGTCCCAGAGACAGGGAATTAGCCTCTATTTTCAGGGAAGAGTGTATGGATCTGATGCGGTTATTCTTTCTCAAATGAGGTTTGTTTTCCAGATTACTGATCGCAGTAATGCGTCCGATTTTTTCTGAAATGGATGACACGTAGGACAGTATTTCATTTGTGATGGTATATGGTGGATTATAAGTTTCCATAAGAACACCTCCATTTACTTACGTATTATCTTGCGTACTTTCTTCCTACATTATACATGAAAAAGAATGCTTGGGACAGATTTTTCACAGGGTTTTGAGTGCTTTTTTCTCTGGTATGTGGTATGGTTGTTATTAAAAAGAAGAAAAAAGTCAGGAGTGGATGAAGTTATGGGTGTTTACCGGCGCAAGGCACAGTATCATGAGACGGATCAGATGGGGATCATCCATCATTCCAATTATGTGAAATGGATGGAAGAGGCCCGGATCGATTTTATGAAAGAGATGGGTTTTGGCTATGGCGAGGTGGAGAAGCGGGGGATCGTTTCTCCGGTTGCGGAGGTTTCGGTTTCTTATAAGAAGCCGGTGCTTTTTGATGATGTGGTTGAGATAAAAGTTTCGGTGAAAAAGTATAACGGTGCGGTTCTGGAGCTGGAGTATGAATTTTTTAATGTGACCAGGGATGAAGTCTGTACGGTGGCTTCTTCGAAGCATTGTTTTACTAGGGATGGGAAACTGGTTTCTCTGAAGAGGGAGATTCCGGAACTGGATGTACTGTTCAGAAATTGTGTGAAGGGAGAGTGAGCAGGATGGAAGTTGTGGAGATGCTTGATAATCTGAAGGAAAAGGCCCGCAGGGACCCGGCACTTCGGGAGGTTTTGCTTGCTACCCGTAAGGAGAAAGAGCCGCTGGCTGCTTTCTGTAAAAAGTGCCGGGAGCTTGGGGTTCCGGTGTATGAGATGGATCTGATCGCAGCCGGTGAGGAATTTTATGCGGCGATGAAGCGGAGCACCAATGGCGGCGGGGAGAATTCTCCGATGCTTGAGGGTGAGGATGATTTTTATGAGCTGTTTTTTGCCGGGCTGGAATAAAGAGTTAAAATTCCATATCAATATATTTTTCCAGCACCGGGAACTGCACACCGCCGATCTTCAGCACCTGGCTGTGAAATTTTTTCATGTCAAAGTCCTGACCCAGGCGGTTCTGCTCGGAGGTGCGTAAGTCCAGAAGGCTTAAGTATCCCCAGTAGTATTTTAGATAATTTCCCGGTGTTTCCAGGATATACTGGTAGATCTCGGAGACGACGGTACTGTCTTCGATGCCAAAAGCTTTCAGGAAGCTGGCGGCTTCGGCCTGGGTCCAGCCATTGTAGTGGATCTCAATATCCAGAAGCGAGCACATACATAAGTTGATACTGCGGTTCAGCCAGGTGATCCTGGCAAGTTCGGAGGCAGAAGAGTCCTGAATATAACTGGCAGCATACTGGTAGGCAAAAGGCTCAACATAGGTGGCCCATCCTTCCGCAAAACCGGAGGTACACAGCAGATTTCGGATGCCGGAGGGATTCTGGCGTTCAAAGGTCACTGTCTGATAAAGATGCCCCGGAAATCCCTCATGTGCCAGTGTGGTAAAAAGCTCCAGGCCCTGATAATTGGCAGCCGGATTTATGTAGATCACGTTGGGCGTTCCGGTATCCATGGGTGGAGTGAGATAAAAGGCGGGACTTAAATAATCTTTCATGGAATCATGGACAGTACGAAGCTCAAAGGTGACATCTGTAAGCGGTGGAAAATCGTCCTGGATCTTCTGCTGTAAAGCGTTCAGCATCTGTGCAGGTTTCATTTCTTTAAAAGTAATTCCGTTGGTAAGCGTTGTCAGAAGTTCCGGACTTTTGCGGAGCAGGTTTCCCACAATCCCGATCTCGCTGGAAAGCTGTCGGGACAGTCGTTTTTCCATCTGTTTTACAGGGACGTAAGATCCGGTCTGACTCTGAAGAAGATAGAGATAGTAGGATTTTCCTCCCTTAAAATAAGTCAGGCCGCGATCATTTTTTCCTGTACCGCGCAAAGCTTCCAGACCGGTCATAAGTTCCTCATAGGCGGGGATGACTTCTGTTTTCATAAGGCGCTGGTGGGTCAGGATCAGAGCGTTTTGCTCAGACGGGGAAAGTTTTCCATAATCAGAGAGTTTTTTCTGGAAAATTTCCAGCATGTAGTTGCTGTCAGGGTTCTGGATAAAAGCACTGCATTGTGCAAGGACCCGGTCCAGAGTGGTGTCGCTCATAAAGAAACCTGCTTCAGATTTCTTTTTTTCGAATTTCAGGATACTCTGAAAATATGGCCGGATGGTGGTGAGGAGATTGAGATAATCCGTGATATCCTGATCTTCATAAAAGGCATATTCCGCCAGAAGCACCGGAAGCTGGGCCTGAATGCCAAGGCTTGGTCCCAGAGGTTCCTGGAGGAGATAATTGTCGCCCAGGGATTTTTCCGTGTGATAATAGAGAAGCATGGAGTCCAGTGTCAGCTGATTTTCGGTGGAAAGCCGGCTGTAGCGGAAGGATTTCAGCTTTTTTTCGTATTGACTGCAGATCTGATATGTATTGTTCATGTCTGTGGGGACGGTGCCAAGAGAGGCTTTTTTTCGCGGGATTCCCTGTTTTTCCGGATGCGCCAGGGTATAGTGGAGAGTCAGGGCGCTGCCGGAAACTTCATTTTGAAAAACCTTTCGGGAAAAGGCTTCGAATTTTCCGTTTTCTGTAATTCCATGAGCGGAAAAATAGCTGGCAGTGAGACCGGTGAGAAGTGCCACGATAAGGAGCAGAGTGATAAAAACAGGGGATTTATTTTTTGTGATCTTAAGAGGCATAAAGTATCCGTTCGCTACTGTTCTCAGATCAGCTGGTTTACAGGCAATATTTTACAGAGCATGCTGTTGACTGTGAAGGAAACAGTAACGTCCTTTCAGATGGGCGCTTTGTTCTATCATATTGGAAAATTACGGAATCTATGATATTATGTGAACGGAAATACAGAAAAATGAAAATTATGGGATGGCTGTTCCATATAAAATTATAAGGTGTCAGCGGATCATGAGTGCAGACAATCATCCGTCTGATCTGAAAATTGG
>CAVEKJ010000224.1:0-3904 GCA_963616205.1 Prevotella sp. | reverse complement strand
GATCCAAAGGTTGTGGCGATCACTGCGGCGATGCCGGACTGTTATACTTCGCCTGTATACAGAGAAAAGATCTTCAATATCAATAAGAAGCTTTCCGAGCGTTTCGGAAAACATCCGGCAGTACTTCTGTGGCATATTTCCAATGAGTATGGCGGGGAATGCCACTGTCCTCTGTGCCAGGAAAAATTCCGGGAATGGCTGAAAGAAAAATACGGCACCATTGAGAACTTAAATTCCAGCTGGTGCACAACCTTCTGGAGCCATATCTACAACAGTTTTGACCAGATCGAAAGCCCGTCCCCAAAGGGTGAAAACGCTCTTCACGCACTGACACTGGACTGGAAACGTTTTGTAACCCATCAGACAGTGGACTTTATGAAACATGAGATCGCGGCACTCCGGGCAGGTGGTTCTGACATTCCTGCCACTGCAAACCTGATGTACGATTACGACGGACTGGATTATAAGAAATTTAAGGATGTTATGGACATTGCATCCTGGGATAATTATCCAAGCTGGCACAAAAAGGATGTGTATGATACTGCAGTGGATGGAGCCATGCAGCACGATCTTATGCGAAGCATCAAAAAAGCGCCGTTCCTTCTGATGGAATCCTGTCCTTCCGCAACTAACTGGAAGCCGATCAACAAACTGAAAAAACCGGGAATGCATCTGGCTGCTTCTCTGCAGGCCGTTGCCCATGGTTCCGACAGTGTTCTCTATTTCCAGCTTCGCCAGAGCCAGGGCGCATCTGAGAAATTCCACGGTGCAGTGATTGATCACTATGGCGGTGATGATACCAGAGTTTTCCGAGAGGTGACAGAGGTAGGAGAGGTACTGGAGCAGATCCAGGAAACTGTGGGAAGTATCACAAAGTCTCCGGTGGCAGTCCTCTACGATCGGGAAAATGACTGGGCGTTAAAGGATGCCCAGGGACCTCGAAACGAAGATATGCATTACCAGGAAAATGTGCAGAAACAGTATCGTGCATTCCGGAGAAAAGGTTATAATACCGATATCATCAATATGGAGCATGACTTGTCCGATTACAAACTGGTAACCGCGCCGATGGCCTATATGTTCTATCACGGATACGCCGAAAAACTCCGGGCCTTTGCTGAGAACGGTGGTACACTGGTGATTTCCTACTGGTCCGGCCTTGTAGATGAGACGGATAAATGTTATCTTGAGGGAACTCCTCACGGTCTCATGGAAGCAGCTGGCGTCCGCGCGGAAGAGATCGACGCACTTTATGACTGGGAAGAAAATACCGGAGTCCCGGAAACCGGAAATCATCTCAAACTTACAGAAAGCTATACCTGCAAAAATCTCTGTGAGCTTGCAAAAGTTTCCGATGCAGAAGTGCTGATGCGTTACGGAAAAGATTTCTATCAGGGCTATCCGGTGCTGACCCACAAGAAATATGGAAAAGGCCATGTTTACTATGTGGCAGCCGATATGGAAGCAGCGTTTTATGAGGACTTCCTGGGCCGGGCAGCAGAAGAGGCCGGCGCGGAGATGCCGCTTACATTTATACCGGAAGGCATTTCTGTGACAACCAGAGAAAATGAGGATACGGAATATCTGTTTATCCAGAATTTCGGAGGAAAAACAGAAACCGTTTCTGTTCCGGAAGATTACGAAGTTCTCTATGGATCAGCGGATGAGATCATGGCGCCGCTTGCCACAAGGATCTTAAAGCGGAAAAAATAATCACAGTAAAAAGTATAAAGCATATCGGTTTTCGGACGGTATGCTTTTTATTGCTGTCTGGGAAAGAGAAGGTAAAATGACAGGTACACAGAAAGAAGAGATAAAAAAGATCGCCGATCAGTTTGCATTTACCGGAGAACTGGTTTCCTGCAGCCCCTGCGGAAGCGGGCACATCAACGGAACTTATATGCTGAGATACCGGATCGGGGAGATGGGTTCCATCAAAGTGATCCTTCAGAAGATCAACAGGGAGATCTTTCAGAAACCGGAAGAACTGATGGAAAATATTGCCGGAGTGACCGGACATTTGAAAAAGAAGATCCTTCAGAACGGAGGAGATCCGGAACGGGAAGTTCTGAATCTGATTCCAACAAGAGATGGAAAAACATATCTGGCAGATGAGAACGGAGAGTGTTGGAGAGCCTATATTTTTATCACCGATGCGGTAAGTTATGATCTTGTGGAAAAGCCGGAGGATTTTTACGAAAGTGCAGTGGCATTTGGAAAATTCCAGGAAATGCTGGCAGATTATCCGGCAGAGACCCTGCATGAGACTATCAAGGATTTTCACGACACAGGAAAACGTTTTCAGACATTGAAAAATGCCATAGAAAAGGATAGCTGCCATCGTGCTGCGTCCGTAAAAGAGGAGATCGCATTTGCACTTCAGCATGAGGAACTGGCAAATGTATTCGGTGAACTTCTGGCAAACGGAGAGGTTCCACTTCGGGTAACCCATAACGATACGAAGTTGAATAACGTTATGATCGATCTGGAAACAGGAAAAGGAATCTGCGTGGTGGACCTGGATACAGTTATGCCGGGGCTTGCCATGAATGACTTTGGAGATGCCATCCGTTTCGGAGCCAGCACTGCACTGGAAGATGAGAAAGATCTGAGCAAAGTTTCCTGCGATATGGATCTGTATGAAATTTATGTAAAAGGTTTTCTGGAAAGCTGCGGAGACAAGCTCAGCGCAAAAGAGATCGAGATGCTTCCCATGGGTGCGAAGGTGATGACTTATGAATGCGGCATCCGTTTTCTCACCGATTATCTGGAGGGAGACCATTATTTTAAGATCGACCGGGAAGAGCACAATCTGGACCGTTGCCGCACACAGTTTAAGCTGGTGGCAGACATGGAACAGAAATGGGAGCTTATGCAGTCCATCGTGAAAAAATATCAGAAATAAAAAACAGGGGATTTTTACAGTGGAGGTAAAAACAATGAGCGAGACAAAAGGAAGGGTAACCATCCCGACAGATCTGGATGTGATTCCGGAGACACTGAAAATGCTGGATGAGTGGGGCGCAGATGCCATCCGTGACTGCGACGGAACTGAATTTCCGGCAGAACTGAAAAATACAGGGGCCAAGATATATGCCACCTATTATACCACCAGAAAAGACAATGCCTGGGCAAAGGCACACCCGGAAGAAATCCAGCAGATGTATATTATGACATCTTTTCACACGGCAGTTTCCGATACTCTGGAGATCCATCTGATGGATCATCTCTATCCGGATATGCTGGCAGTGAATACAAGAGATGATATCAGAAGATGGTGGGAAGTTATGGACCGTACCATAGGAGAGGCTGTCAGTACAGAGGAATGGTCCTATGATGAAAAATCCGGAAATGTTGTGATCAGACCGGCAAAAGAATTTCATGAGTATACCGTAAGTTTTCTGGCATACATCATGTGGGACCCGGTACATATGTACAATGCGGTTGTCAACGACTGGAAAGATGTGGAACCGCAGATCACCTTTGATGTGCGCCAGCCTGCAACACGTGCCCATTCTCTGGAACGTCTCAGGAGATTCCTGGATACCCATGATTACGTGAATGTAGTACGATTTACCACATTTTTTCATCAGTTCACGCTGATCTTCGATGAGATGGCGAGGGAAAAATATGTGGACTGGTTCGGATATTCTGCTTCTGTGAGCCCTTATGTCCTGGAACAGTTTGAGCGCGAAGTGGGCTATAAATTCCGTCCGGAGTTTATCATCGACCAGGGATATATGAATAATACCTACCGGATCCCGTCAAAAGAATTCAAAGATTTCCAGGCTTTCCAGAGACGGGAAGTAGCCAAACTTGCGAAAGAAATGGTGGATATTGTTCATGAATATGGAAAAGAAGCCATGATGTTCATGGGCGACCACTGGATCGGCATGGAACCTTT
>CAVEKJ010000223.1:0-3922 GCA_963616205.1 Prevotella sp. | reverse complement strand
TATCCAGGTAAACGAAGTAGCTGCAAGAGTAGGCTACGGAGACCCGCTGGCTTTTTCAAAAGTTTTTAAGGCAAGAACGGGAAGAAGTCCAAGAGAATATAAAGAAGAAAAGAGAAGACTTGTGGTGAAAGGGAAGAAGGGGGATTATACGGAATCCGAACCCTGATAAATGTCAGCAACTTTTGGTGCCAGTTGCTCTTTGTAATAAAAAATAACAGCTCTCTGCTCAAGCCAGGATATATGAAAAATTCTGGTGACGGGCAGGGAGTTTTTTCATGTTGTATGAAATTTTTAGCTTGGAGTAGTATTTATATTCTATGCAACAAAATAACAATTATTAACATCAAAGCACATATTTTGAACACACTTCCGGTAGTATGATAAGATCACAAGAAAAACGAAGCGGAGCTGTACCGCAGAAATAGCAGAAAATCAGGAATTTCAAAGAAAAACATAGGAATTCCCAATAAGAGATCCAACAAAGAAAACAGGAGGAAACAAACATGATCAAAATTACATTCATGGGAGCAGGAAGCACGGTTTTCGCAAGAAATGTACTTGGTGACTGTATGTGTACACCGGCACTTCGCGAGAGCGAGATCGCGCTTTATGACATCGACGAGAAGAGACTGGAGGATTCCAGAATTATCTTAAGTGCCATCAACCACAACGTAAATGAGGACCGCGCAGTGATCAAGACGTATCTTGGCGCTGAGAACCGTAAAGACGCACTTCGTGATGCGGACTTCGTAGTCAATGCCATCCAGGTAGGAGGCTATGAACCATGTACCGTAACAGACTTCGAGATCCCGAAGAAATATGGCATCAAACAGACAATTGCAGATACTCTGGGAATCGGTGGAATCATGCGTGCACTTCGTACCATTCCGGTACTGGAAGAGTTTGCACGCGACATGGAAGAAGTTTGCCCGAACACTCTGTTCCTGAACTATTCCAACCCGATGGCTATGCTTACCGGCTACATGCAGCGTTTCACAAAGATCCGCACCGTAGGCCTCTGCCACAGCGTGCAGGTATGTTCTCAGAAACTTCTTGAGGGAATGGGAATGGAAGACAAGCTGGAGGGCCGTACCGAGCTGATCGCAGGTATCAACCACATGGCATGGCTCCTTGAAATCCATGACAAAGACGGAAACGACCTGTATCCGGAGATCCGCAGAATCGCAGAGGAGAAGAATACTTCCGGCGAGAAACATGAGGATATGGTACGTTACGAGTACATCCGTCATCTTGGATACTACTGTACAGAGTCCAGTGAGCACAACGCAGAGTACAATCCGTTCTTTATCAAATCCAAATATCCGGAGATGATCGAGGAGTTCAATATCCCGCTTGACGAATATCCGAGAAGATGTATCAAACAGATCGAAGGATGGGAAAAAGAGCGCGAGGATATCCTGAAAGACGGCAAGATCGGACATGAGAGAAGTAAAGAGTACGCTTCCTACATCATGGAGGCTGTTGTCACAAACACACCATACAAGATTGGTGGAAACGTTCTCAACAATGGTTACATCGACAACCTTCCGCCAGATGCCTGCGTAGAAGTTCCATGCTACATCGACGGAACTGGCGTACATCCGGTAAAAGTCGGCAAACTTCCAACACAGCTGGCAGCAATGAACTCATCCAACATCAGCCCGCAGCTCCTTGCAATCGAGGCAGCTGTAACCAAAGACCGCCAGAAGATCTACCAGGCAGCCATGATGGACCCACACACAGGCGCAGAGCTGAATATTAAAGATATCCAGGCAATGTGCGATGAGCTGATCGAGGCACATGGAGATTATATGAAGATGTACCGCTAAGGTGAAGGTACATCAGGGGACACTGGAGAGTGGCTTTTAAGAAATAAGGAGAAGGCGTTTTTTCTGAACAGAAAATGCAAAGTGGAATGGCTACTTTGCAATCAGGCAGAAACGTTGAAATAAAAAGGCATTATATGCAGGCCGGAACACCAAATGGGGTAGGTGTTCCGGCTTTTTTGCATGTGCAGGTTTGTTTTAAGTTATTTAATATACCGTCAACAAGTTGCAAAACATTGCAAACAAGACGATGGTTGTTGTATACTTTTACTAAAGAAATACGATTGGGTGCAAAGACGTGACACAGGGGGGAATAAAATGCTGAAAACATTTCTGGTAGAGGACGAAGTGGTTGTCCGGGAAACCATCAAAAAAATGATACCATGGGAAGAACACGGTTTCTGTCTGGTGGGCGAAGCAGCAGACGGAGAGATGGCATTGCCGATGATCCGAAAAACAAAACCGGATCTTCTGATCACAGACATCAAGATGCCGTTTATGGATGGCCTGACACTGGCCCGCATGGTAAAAAAAGATATGCCGGAGATCCGTATTGTTATTTTAAGCGGCTATGATGATTTTAATTATGCAAAACAGGCCATTGGAATCGGAGTGGAAGACTATCTTCTGAAACCGATCACAAAGAAAGCTTTTATTGAACGGCTGGAAGAGATCCGCAGCCATTATGAAAAACAGCAGGACCAGAAAGAGTATTACGAAAAGTTTTATCGGGAGATCCAGGCCTATGAGAAAAACAGCAGCCGGGATTTTTTTGAGGCACTGGTGAGTGGCCGGATGAATATCGGAGAGATCTATGAGCGTGCGGAACGTCTTGGAATCGACATTGCGGCGGAAGCATATAACATCATCATTTTTACACTGGATTCCGAAGAAAACGCTCTGGGAAGATACGAGGGCCCTTCCGGTTGGGAAAATCAGGTTCATGAAAAAGTCGAGAATCTTTTTCTGAATCATGAGTACGCAATGCTGTTTCGAAATACAGCTTTCAGCTATGCGGTCCTGATACGTGGAAACCGGGAAGATATTGAGGAAAAAACAGATCAATGTATCAACGAACTGTGGAAAATCCTGGACAGCGGCGACAGTACCGGAAGGTGGTTCCTGGCAGCAGGAGAGCCGGTGGAGCGTTTAAGTGCGGTGAAACACAGCTATCATGCAGCATCAAGAGCTTTTGCAAGGAGATACTTTGCAGAAGACCATGTGATGAAATATCAGTCTGTAAAACAGGAAGAAGAGCGCAGTGAAAAAAACGATCTCCAGAAAATGCAGCAGGTGGATGTCAATGCCCTGAATCCGGCGATCCTGCAGAAATTCTTAGGAAGCGGCCTTCTGGAAGAAACCGAGGAATTTGTAAAAAACTATTTCCGGGCCATTGGAACAGAGCCCATGCAGTCTTTGGTATTTCGAAATTATGTAGTGCTGAATGTCCGTTTTTCCGTACTGTCGTTCCTGAAAAAGCTGGATGCAAAACTGGAAGAAAAGGATCTGAAGGAAACGGAACAGGTGCTGGATACCACCAGCAAGTCCATGGAAGCGGCGGTTGAGTATTCTGAAAATCTGATCCGCAAGGCCATCGAACTTCGGGACGAAAACACCGGAAATCAGAGCAGAGGAATCCTGAAAGATGCCATGGACTACATCAATGAGCATTACATGGATGAGGAAATTTCCCTGAATGTGGTTGCTGGAAGTGTCAATGTCAGCTCCAATCATTTCAGTGCCCTTTTCAGCCAGAATATGGGACAGACTTTTTCCGAGAAACTGACCTCTCTCCGCATGGAAAAAGCCAGAGAACTTCTGCGCTGTACAGCACTCCGCTCCAGTGAAATCGCAGGAAGGGTGGGATATAAAGACGCCCATTATTTCAGTTATATCTTCAAGAAAACCCAGGGAATGACGCCAAGTGATTACCGGAAAGCCAGTGCATATGCGGAAAAATCCTCTGCATTTTCGGAGAAAAGATCATGAGGGCCGTAAAAGACAGGCAGGAAAGAACGCAGAAGCAGCAGAAGCTGGAAACCAGGATGCGCCGGATGCTGCTCGGAACTTTCCTGCCAATGGCTGTGATGATGATC
>CAVEKJ010000222.1:0-3974 GCA_963616205.1 Prevotella sp. | reverse complement strand
AAAGAGGTTATAACAACGTACTCATTATCACGGATGCAGGAATCCGAAAACTTGGCCTTACCGACCGTCTGGAGCAAACCCTGAAACGAAGCTGCATTTCCTATCAGATCTACGACAAAACCGTTGCCAATCCAACTATCGTCAATGTAAACGAAGCCCTTCATATGTACCTGGACAATGACTGTCAGGCAATCATCGGTTTCGGCGGCGGTTCCAGTATGGACTGTGCAAAAGCCACAGCTGCCCGCATCGCCAAACCTCACCAGTCCCTGGCGCAGATGAAAGGAATCCTGAAAGTCCACAAGAAACTTCCTCTACTCATCGCCATCCCCACAACTGCAGGAACCGGAAGTGAGACAACTCTTGCAGCCGTGATCACAGACGCCCAGACCCGGCATAAATACGCCATCAACGATTTTCCTCTGATCCCGCGGTATGCGGTTCTTGATCCTAAAGTTACCTTAAGCCTTCCGCCATTTATCACCGCCACCACCGGAATGGATGCACTCACCCATGCGGTAGAAGCTTATATCGGAAACTCCACAACACCAGGCACCCGCAAAAATGCCCTGGATGCTGTCCAGCTGATCTTTGAAAACCTGGATACCGCCTACACAGACGGGCAAAATATTGAAGCAAGAAGAAACATGCTCCGCGCTTCCTATTTTGCAGGCTGCGCTTTCACAAAATCCTACGTTGGATATGTACACGCAGTTGCCCACTCCCTCGGCGGAAAATATAACGTTCCCCACGGACTTGCCAATGCCGTGATCCTGCCCATGGTACTGGAAACCTACGGCGATTCCATCACGCACAAACTCCGCAACCTGGCCGTGACCGCCGGTCTCTGCGACAAACATGAGGACGACAAAACCGCTGCCCGGATATTTATTGACGCAGTAATGGATATGAAAAAACGCTTTGGCATCGGAGACTATATCCCGGAGATCCAGGAAACCGACATCCCGGAGCTTGCCCATTACGCAGACAAAGAAGCCAATCCTCTGTACCCGGTTCCTGTGCTGATGGACGCCAGTGAACTGGAAACATTATATTACAGGCTGATGCCACCGGCCGGTAATTGCTGATCATACAGCCGATTTCATAAGAAAGGACTATCATTCCATGGAAAAAGAACAGATCACCCAGCTTCTGGAAAAACAGCGCCAGTACTTCTACTCCGGCGCAACTTTAAATCTTGATTTTCGTATCAGTGCCCTGAAACGTCTCCGCGCTTCCATCCAGAAACACGAGCATCAGATCCACGCAGCCCTGAAAAAAGACCTGGGAAAAAGTAATTTTGAAAGCTATATGTGTGAAACCGGACTGGTGCTCTCTGAGATCACACATATGCTGAAAAATATCCGCTCTTACGCAAAAGAAGAAACCGTACCAACTCCGCTGGCACAGTTCCACTCCCGCAGTTTCCGCAAGCCATCTCCATATGGTGTGGTTCTTATCATGAGTCCATGGAACTATCCGTTCCTGCTCACCATCGAGCCGCTGGTAGACGCCATTGCAGCCGGAAACACCGCCATCTTGAAACCAAGTGCCTACTCTCCGGCCACCAGTGAAGTGATCCGCCTTCTGATCCAGGAATGTTTTGATCCCCAATATGTATCCGTCGTTACCGGCGGCCGTGCGGAAAATACCCACCTTCTCAGCCTGCACTTTGATTACATCTTCTTCACTGGAAGCCAGGCTGTGGGAAAAGAAGTCATGCGAAAGGCTTCGGAATATCTCACCCCGGTCACACTGGAGCTCGGCGGAAAAAGCCCCTGCATCGTAGACAAAACCGCAAATCTCCGCCTTGCTGCCAAACGTATCGTATTCGGCAAATTTTTAAACTGCGGCCAGACCTGCGTAGCTCCGGACTATATTTACTGCGACCCGGAGATCAAAGATGCCCTGGTTGCAGAACTCCGCCGCCAGATCAGCCGTCAGTATGGCAAAGAGCCTCTGAAAAACCGTGATTACGGAAAGATCATCAATGAAAAACATTTCGACCGTATCAACGGCCTGATCGATCCTGCAAAAACCGTCTGCGGCGGCGGGTCTGACCGTGAAACGCTTCAGATTGAACCAACGATCCTTGATAACGTAACCTTCGACGATCCGGTCATGCAGCAGGAAATCTTCGGCCCGGTTCTTCCGGTCCTCACCTATGACTCTCTTGGAAGTGCCGTAGCAAAGATCAACTCCATGGCACATCCGCTGGCCCTCTACATCTTCACCAATGACGAAAAAACCGCCCGGGAAGTCACTTCCCGGTGCGGTTTCGGCGGCGGCTGCATCAACGACGTCCTCATCCATCTGGCCACCAGCAATATGGGCTTCGGCGGCTTCGGAGAAAGCGGCATGGGCTCTTACCACGGAATCGACGGTTTCCGGACGTTTTCTCATTATAAGAGTATTGTGGATAAGAAAACCTGGATCGATCTTCCCATGCGTTATCAGAAATATCGGAAGATCTATGAAAAAATGGTACGGATGTTTATGCGGTAAAATGCTATATACGGCGAAAATCTCTTGTCTATGCCATTTGGATATGATAAGGTATAAATAACATGGCAGGAGCGTATTCTGTCATCGAAGAGAAAGGAAATCCAGAAACAGCTGGATCTGGCCTTATCCCTGGAAGATATACAGATCCCGTCAACCACCAATGATTACTATGGTGTCTGGGTTATGATCTGCAAAAAAGGAAGCAATGATTACGCACCCACACCCTACCACGGAAAAATTTTCGAAGGGATCTGGTGTGGAGCAGATAAGGGAGTTATCATTGACGGGGTAACCTGCACCAATGCCAGCGATCCAAACCCACAGCTGAAGAGCCTTCTTGAAAATGCCGGGATCAGCAGAAAGAATTTCCGCACTTACAGTAATACCGGCTGGGACTGGATCATCATACAGGTCGGATACCGTAAAGACGGAGAACCTTACTCCAGAATATACTCCGGATTTAAAGATCAGAACGGAAGTATCAATCAAACTCAAGGCCAGACCAACATCGAAAAACTGATGTACGGAAATAGCTGAAAACAGCAAAAAACTCTGCTTTACCCAATCATTTCCGGATAAAGCAGAGTTTTTATTTTATTCAGATCCTGATCCGAACCTTATCTTAATGCATCTTTCATCTCTTTCACATACGCCTTTACCTTCGGCACACAGTCTTTTCCGTATGTTCCGCAGAGTTTCACGATAGCTGAGCCTACAATGGCTCCATCGGACTGATCCGCCATCTTTTTCGCCTGCTCTGGGGTGGAGATTCCGAAGCCTACGGCGCATGGAATGTCTTTCTGGGCTTTTACCAGTTTTACCATGGCTCCGATGTCGGTTGTGATGTTGGTTCTCATTCCTGTAACTCCAAGGGATGATACACAGTATACAAAACCTTCTGCCTCTTTTGCGATCATGGCGATTCTCTCATGGGAGGTCGGTGCGATCAGGGAGATCAGATCCAGTCCATACTGTTTGCAGACAACGTCGAACTCTTCTTTTTCCTCAAATGGAACATCCGGAAGGATGAGTCCGTCCATGCCAACCTCTGCCGCTTTCTTGATGAAACGCTCTGTCCCGTAGGAAAATACTACGTTTGCATAGGTCATAAATACCATTGGAATTTTTGTGTTTTTACGGATTTTTTCTACCATTGCAAAAACTTTATCCGTGGTCACGCCGCCAGATAATGCACGGACATTGGCCTCCTGGATCACCGGACCCTCTGCTGTCGGGTCAGAGAACGGGATTCCAAGCTCGATCAGGTCTGCGCCTGCTTCTTCCATTGCGTATACCAGCTGCTCAGTTACCTCCAGAGAAGGATCTCCGCAGGTTAAAAAAGGAATAAATGCTTTTCCGTTTGCAAATGCTTCTGTAATTCGATTATTCATGGATATCCTCCCCTCTGTAGCGTGCGATTGCCGCACAGTCTTTATCTCCTCGTCCTGATATATTGATAACCATTATCT
>CAVEKJ010000221.1:0-3990 GCA_963616205.1 Prevotella sp. | reverse complement strand
CTGGGCGTGGTTCTGCTGCAGGAAGTGCTTTATATGTAGACGATGCAGACGTTATCAAATGTATGCGTCTTCTTACCTTCCTTCCCCTTGAAGAGATCGACGAGATGGCAAAATGGGAAGGCAGCGAGCTGAACAAAGCCAAAGAGATCCTTGCATACCAGCTGACCGAGCTTGTACACGGCGAGGAAGAAGCAAAGAAAGCACAGGAAGGTGCCCGTGCCCTGTTCTCCGGTGCAGATACTTCTCATATGCCGACAACCGAGCTTGCAGAAGAGGATTTTGATGAGGAAGGAAAGATCGACCTGATCACACTTCTTGTAAAAGCAGAGCTGGTACCAAGCCGTTCCGAGGGACGCCGTGCGATCCAGCAGGGTGGTGTATCCATCGATGGTGAGAAGATCACAGACATTTACCATACAGTTGAGAAAGACGCTTTTGCAGGAGACGGAATCGTTCTCAAGCGAGGCAAAAAGAAATTCAAAAAGATCTGTGTAAAATAATTTCCCATATCTGAGGCATTTCCGGAATGAAACCATAACTTTCCGGGAATGCTGCCAGATGGGGTTGACACAAGGAGGATAACAACATGAAAAAGTACGGAGTGAACGAACTTCGTAAGATGTTCCTTGATTTTATGGAGAGCAAGGGCCATCTTGTAATGAAAAGCTTTTCCCTGGTTCCGCAGGGAGATAAGAGTCTTCTGCTGATCAACGCAGGTATGGCTCCGCTGAAACCATATTTTACAGGTGCTGAGAAACCACCGAGAACAAGAGTCACAACCTGTCAGAAATGTATCCGTACCGGTGATATCGAAAACGTAGGTAAGACTGCACGTCACGGTACATTCTTTGAGATGCTTGGTAACTTCTCTTTTGGAGATTACTTCAAGACAGAAGCGATCCACTGGTCCTGGGAGTTCCTTACCGAGGTTGTAGGACTTGACGCAAACCGTCTCTACCCGTCCATCTATCTGGATGATGATGAAGCTTTCGATATCTGGAACAAAGAGATCGGAATTCCATCCGAGCGTATTTTCCGTTTCGGAAAAGAGGACAACTTCTGGGAGCATGGTGCTGGTCCATGTGGTCCATGTTCTGAGATCTACTATGACCGTGGAGAGAAATACGGATGCGGCAAACCTGGATGTACGGTAGGCTGTGACTGCGACCGTTACATGGAAGTATGGAACAACGTTTTCACACAGTTTGAGAACGATGGAAACGGAAACTACACAACACTGAAACAGAAGAACATCGATACCGGTATGGGTCTTGAGCGTCTTGCTGTTGTTGTTCAGGATGTAGATTCTATTTTTGATGTAGATACGATCTGTGCACTTCGTAACCTTGTCTGCGAGATCGCACATAAAGAATATGAGAAAAACTATACAGACGATGTTTCCATCCGTCTGATCACAGACCATATCCGTTCTGCAACATTTATGATCTCCGATGGAATCATGCCGACAAATGAAGGACGTGGATATGTTCTCCGTCGTCTGATCCGTCGTGCAGCACGTCACGGACGTCTCCTTGGCATCGAAGGAACTTTCCTTGCAAAATTAAGTGCACAGGTAATTGAGAGCTCCAAAGCCGGATATCCGGAACTTGAGGAGAAGAAAGAGTTCATCTTCCGTGTTCTCACAAACGAGGAGAATCAGTTCAACAAGACCATCGACCAGGGTCTCCGCATTCTTTCCGATATGGAAGAAGAGATGAAGAACGCAGGTGAAAAAACTCTTTCCGGTGACAACGCATTCAAACTTTATGATACTTACGGATTCCCGCTTGACCTCACAAAAGAGATCCTTGAGGAAAAAGGATACGGCATTGACGAGGATGGCTTCCAGAAAGCAATGGAAGAGCAGAGAGTTAAGGCACGTACTGCCCGTGAAGTAACCAACTATAGGGGTGCAGACGCAACTGTATATGATGATATCGATGTCAATGTGACAACCGAGTTCGTTGGATACGATCATCTGACCTTCGATTCCAAGGTAACTGTCCTTACAACAGAAACAGAGATCGTGGATTCTCTTACAGAGGGACAGAAAGGTACTGTATTTGTAGAGCAGACTCCATTCTATGCAACCATGGGTGGACAGGAAGGCGATACCGGTGTGATCGAGACTGCAAACGGCAAGTTTGTCGTTGAGGATACCATCAAACTCCGTGGCGGCAAATTCGGCCATGTAGGACATATGGAATCCGGTATGATCTCTACAGGAGAAACCGTTTCCCTGAAAGTAAACGAAGAGGCAAGAAAAGATACCGAGAAGAACCACAGTGCTACACATCTTCTTCAGAAAGCACTGAAAACTGTTCTTGGTTCCCATGTAGAGCAGAAAGGTTCTCTTGTAACACCAGACAGACTTCGTTTCGACTTTGCTCATTTCCAGGCTATGACAGCTGAGGAGATCCAGGCAGCAGAAGATCTTGTAAACAAAGAGATCCAGGCAGGTCTTGAGGTACGTACAGATATCATGGATGTGGAGGAAGCCAAGAAATCCGGAGCAATGGCGCTCTTCGGTGAGAAATATGACCAGAAAGTACGTGTTGTATCCATGGGAGATTTCTCCAAAGAGCTCTGCGGTGGTACTCATGTAAAGAATACAAGTTCCATCATGCTCTTTAAGATCGTTTCCGAGTCCGGTATTGCAGCTGGTGTCCGCCGTATCGAGGCACTGACAGGCAAAGCGGTTATCGACTATTACAGAAAACAGGAAGCACTCCTTCACGAAGCAGCAAAAGCATTAAAAGCAAACACAACTGAGGTTGTAGAAAAGATTGGCCATCTGCAGGCAGAAGTAAAAGCACTTCAGAGTGAGAACGAGTCTCTTAAGAGTAAGGCAGCTCAGAGCGCACTTGGTGATGTTATGGATAAAGTTGTTGAAGTAAACGGCGTAAAACTCCTGGCAGCTAAGATTGAAGGCGTAGACATGAACGGCCTGAGAGACCTTGGAGACAAACTGAAAGAGCAGCTTGGAGAGGGTGTTGTTCTCCTTGCAGCAGTAAACGGTGGTAAGGTAAACCTTCTTGCAATGGCAACCGATGCAGCTCAGAAAGCAGGTGCACATGCAGGAAACCTGATCAAGGCAGTAGCAGCGATCGTTGGCGGTGGCGGCGGCGGACGCCCGAACATGGCACAGGCCGGCGGAAAGAATCCGGAGAAGGCCCAGGAAGCTATGGACGCAGCAGCAGGAATCCTGGAAAAACAGCTCACCAAATAAAAGAAGCGGATATTTGTGTCCCGCATTTGCACGTGATTTACAATTTTGACATTTTTTTCATAAAAATCGAAAAAGTTGTTGACGAAACCACATGTTATGCTATATAATAACACTCGTGCAAGAAAAATACCCAGACAGTTGTATTTTAGCACAATCTACAACTGGAGGGAGGTTAGGTGTGAGTCTATGTCAAACGTTATCGTAAAAGAGAACGAGACTTTAGATAGCGCTCTTCGCAGATTCAAGAGAAGCTGTGCTAAGGCGGGAATCCAGCAGGAAATCCGTAAGAGAGAGCATTACGAGAAGCCAAGCGTTCGTCGTAAGAAAAAATCTGAAGCCGCAAGAAAACGTAAATATAATTAATTGTGCGCAAAAATCCCTGGCTGTATGGTCAGGGATTTTTAATTAAAAGAGAAGCAAGAGAGTTTGACAAAAAGGAAAAAGTATGAATTTGATTATCAAACTGATCATCAGACCATTACGGTTGCTCCTGAAATTATTATTTAATCGAATTTTTTATGTAGCACTTGCTCTTATTGTGCAGCTGGCCTGGCTGCTGATCGCCCTTTTCCGGCTTATGGAATATTCCAGGTGGGTGACGATCGGAATGCAGGCTGTGGGTGTTCTTGTTGTTCTGTGGATCGTAAACAAGAAGATCAATCCATCGTATAAGCTTGCATGGACGATGCTGATCCTTATTTTCCCGGTATTTGGTGTTTCCCTGTATCTCCTTTTTGGTAAGTCACGAATTGGTACTGCAC
>CAVEKJ010000220.1:2574-4030 GCA_963616205.1 Prevotella sp. | reverse complement strand
GTTGTCTGTGCGGTTTCTTCTGTTTTCTCCGGTGTCTGTGTGTCCTCTGTCAGGTTCTGTCCGGATACCTCTGGGCTGGCCTTGGCAGTTGCCGTTGAATCCTGAATTTCAGTTTCTGTATTCTCTGCGATTCTGTCATTTTCCGCAGTTTTTTCAATGTCCTGTTTATCGGACACTTCTTTTTCATCTTCGGAAAGTACCAGATCATTCAGATTCTCCGGGATATCTAGGCCCTGCTGTACGGCACGGAGGATCTTCATAAATTCTTTACCTGTGATAGTTTCTTTACGGATGAGATATTCTGCGATCTTATCCATCTCTTCTCTGTGGCTTCCGAGGATCCTCTTGGCTTCCTCATAAGAGTGATGGAGAAGTTTCATCACCTCATGGTCGATCTCTGTCGCCGTATCATCACCACAGTTTAAGACTGCCCTTCCGCTTAAGTACTGATCTTCCTGGGTGGCAAGTCCCATCAGTCCGAACTTCTCAGACATACCGTACTGCGTGATCATGGCTCTGGCCACCTTGGTAGCCTGCTCAATATCGTTGGCAGCGCCTGTGGTGACGGTGTCAAAAACGATCTCCTCTGCAGCACGTCCGCCAAGATAGCCTACCAGCATAGCTTCCAGCTCTTTCTTGGTGTTGAGATATTTTTCTTCCTCAGGTACCCGCATCACGTAGCCGAGAGCTCCCATGGTACGGGGTACGATGGTGATCTTCTGTACCGGCTCCGCGTCTTTCTGGAGAGCATTTACCAGTGCATGGCCTACCTCGTGGTAAGATACGATCCGGCGCTCCTGTTTGCTTAAGATGCGGTCTTTCTTTTCTTTACCGACCAGAACGACCTCTACAGATTCCTCCAGGTCTTTCTGGCATACAGCCTTACGGCCTTTCTTGACTGCAAGGATCGCAGCCTCATTGATCATGTTTGCAAGATCAGAACCTACGGCTCCGGAAGTTGCAAGGGCAATTGCCTCAAAGTCAACGGTATCATCCAGAAGCACATTCTTGGCATGTACTTTCAGGATATCCACACGGCCTTTCAGGTCCGGTCTGTCAACGATCACACGTCTGTCAAAACGTCCCGGTCGGAGAAGCGCCGGGTCAAGGACTTCCGGTCTGTTGGTAGCCGCAAGGATCAGAAGGCCCTTGGACGTATCAAAACCATCCATCTCCGCAAGAAGCTGGTTCAGTGTCTGCTCACGCTCGTCGTTTCCGCCGCCATAGCGGGAATCACGGCTCTTACCGATGGCATCGATCTCATCGATGAATACGATACATGGAGCATTCTTCTTGGCTTCCTCAAAAAGGTCACGGACACGGGATGCACCTACGCCCACAAACATCTCCACAAATTCCGATCCGGAAAGGGAGAAGAACGGCACCTGTGCCTCACCGGCAACTGCCTTGGCAAGCAGGGTCTTACCGGTTCCGGGAGGACCCACCAGAATAACAC
>CAVEKJ010000220.1:0-2564 GCA_963616205.1 Prevotella sp. | reverse complement strand
CCCGGAGGTCCTACAAGAAGTGCACCTTTCGGAAGCTTGGCTCCGATGGCCGTGTATTTTCCGGGGTTATGAAGGAAATCCACAACCTCCTGGAGAGATTCCTTTGCCTCATCCTGGCCAGCCACATCCTTGAAGGTAACTCCTGTCTCTTTCTGCACGTAGGCTTTGGCTTTGCTCTTGCCGACGCCCATACCCATGATCCCACCACCTTTGTTCATACGGCGCATGGAAAACATCAGAAGACCGAACAGAAGCAGTGTGGGAAGGACCACACTTAAGATCATCGCGATGAATTCACCAAAAACATCCGGCGGATCGGTCTCAAACTTGATTCCCTTTCCTTCCAGTCTCTTGGTCAGCGCTGTGCTGTCCTCAGTCTTCGTAGTGTAATAGCTCATATCCTCGTACTTGGAGTTCTGCTTCTTCGGTACGATCGTCAATGTATTGGACTGGATCGTTACTTCCTTAACCTGGTCCTTATCCACCATATCGATAAATTTATCATAGGAGATCTCACTGCTGTTATCCTTCAGCATGTTGGTAAACAATGCGAAGCACACCAGTGTGACCAGGAGGCATATCAGAAAAGCCAGAATCGACTGATGGTTCTTACCTGACCCCTGTCTGGGATTTTTGTTATCAGGTCGCTTCCCGTCCTGATCATTATTCAGTTGATTATTCATTTTTTTCCTCCTCTTGTCATTTCTTTATTATAAAGAGAAAAACCGTATAAATCAACTGGGAGATTGTAAAAATACCATTGAAAAAAAACACCGCACGGGATATTGCCAGTGAACGGGAAGTTGTAGTATACTGTTCCCAGTGATTTGGAAAATAAAAGAGGAGAGGAAATCAGACAAATGAAAATAGGTTTTGATAATGACAAATATCTGAAAATGCAGTCAGAACATATCCGTGAAAGAATCGGTCAGTTCGGCAACAAGCTTTATCTTGAATTCGGCGGCAAACTGTTTGACGACTACCATGCATCCCGCGTTCTTCCGGGTTTTGAACCGGACAGCAAACTCCGTATGCTGATGCAGCTTTCCGATCAGGCGGAGATTGTTATTGTTATCAGTGCCAATGACATTGACAAGAATAAAGTACGAGGCGACCTTGGCATTACCTATGACGAAGACGTGCTCCGTCTTATGGATGAGTTTACCAGCCGCGGCCTGTATGTGGGAAGCGTATGCATCACACAGTACTCCGGCCAGGAAAGTGCCGATCTCTTCAAAAAACGCCTGGAAAAACTTGGCATCCGTGTTTACAAACTTTACCTGATCCCTGGCTATCCAAGCAATACTTCCTTTATTGTAAGTGATGAAGGTTATGGAAAAAATGATTATATTGAGACAACCAGACCTCTAGTCGTGATCACAGCTCCAGGACCTGGAAGTGGAAAGATGGCCACCTGCCTTTCCCAGCTTTACCACGAATACAAACGTGGCGTAAAAGCCGGCTATGCAAAATTCGAGACCTTCCCGATCTGGAACCTCCCGCTGAAACATCCGGTAAACCTTGCCTATGAAGCTGCCACTGCGGACTTGAACGATGTTAATATGATCGACCCGTTCCATCTGGAAGCTTACGGCAAGACTACTGTCAACTATAACCGTGACGTAGAAGTTTTCCCTGTTGTACAGGCTATGTTTGAAAAGATCATGGGCAACTGCCCGTACAAATCTCCGACCGATATGGGTGTCAATATGGCCGGCAACTGCATCATTGATGATGAAGTATGCCAGGAAGCTTCCCGTCAGGAGATCATCCGCCGCTATTACAAGAGCATGGATGCCCTGGTTTCCGGCTCCGGAACAGAGAATGAAGTGCGTAAGATCGAACTTCTCCTCCAGCAGGCTCACGCAGAGATCACAGACCGTAAAGTCGTTCCGGCTGCCCTTGAGAAAGAAAAAGCAACCGGCGGTCCGGCAGCTGCAATGGAACTTCCGGACGGAAAGATCGTATGCGGAAAAACTTCCGATCTTCTGGGTGCATCCGCAGCCCTCCTTCTGAACGCCCTGAAAGAGCTGGCAGGCGTTGATCACGAACTTCATGTGATCTCCCCGGATGCCATCCATCCGATCCAGCAGCTGAAGACCAAATACCTTGGAAGCAAGAACCCACGCCTCCACATTGACGAGATCCTCATCGCCCTCTCCATGAGCGCAGCAACCAGTGATGCTGCCCGCCTGGCCCTGGAGCAGATCCCGAACCTCCGCGGCTGCCAGGTTCATACTTCTGTCATGCTTTCCGATGTGGATGTGATCAGTTTCCGCAAGCTTGGTATTGAGCTTACCTGCGAAGCTAAGAAGGAACAGAAGAAAAATTATCAGAAAAACTGATTTTCGGATATCACATAAAACCACTTAAAAGTCCCTCTTAACCGCTCCTGTTTCGGATTGGTTAAGAGGGACTTTTTCGAGGGAATATATAAACAGGCAAACTGCTGCTGTGTTCTTACGTTAATTCATTCTTTTTTCATCATAGACGATACCGCCAATTGCAAATTCTACACTGCTTCCATCTCCGGCCATATGATAATACGGTTTTCCCTTCAGCTC
>CAVEKJ010000219.1:0-4034 GCA_963616205.1 Prevotella sp. | reverse complement strand
GTGGAATATTCGATACAGAATATTGTTGATATGATCAGTACCGATCAGGATATAGAATATGACGAAGCGATGAATAAATTTTATAATTCGGAAGTTTTTGAAAAGCTTATAGATAAAGAAACGGGACTATATTTGGAAAGCCCGGAATATGTGTATGATTTATTTAAAGATGAAATGAATTTTGGACATATTATCCAGGCTGAAATTTAATCGAATTAAACAAGTGGTGGATGAGGAAGTGTGAATATCTGTTCAGCTATGAATGAGAAAGATTACTGATTATCAGTGTAAGTGCTTGGGGCTGTTGTTTTTATAATCGGAAACTTGGGAACAGCGTAAGTTGAATGATATAGCAGAATTCAGCAAAGGAAGTGGATATTCTAAAGGGGATTTGATAGAATCTGGAACGCCGATTATTCTGTATGGAAGATTATATACAAAATATGAAACTAGCATTTCAGATGTTGACACTTTTGTGGAAGCAAAAGCTGGTTCTATATACAGCAAAGGTGGAGAAGTTATTGTGCCTGCGTCAGGTGAAACAGCAGAAGATATTGCAAGGGCTGCAACTGTTGATAAATCAGGAATTTTGCTTGGTGGAGATTTGAATGTTGTGATGCCAAACGAAGACATTAATTCTGCGTTTTTAGCTATTTCCATATCTAATGGAAATTCACAACGAGAACTGGCAAAAAAAGCACAGGGAAAATCAGTTGTGCATATCCATAATGAGGAGATACGAAATTTAGTTGTGCCATTTCCAACAAAGGTTGAGCAGAATAAAATAGTGACTTATTTTTCTAATCTCGACCACCTCATCACTCTTCACCAGCACAAGTACGAAAAACTAAAAAACAAAGAATTTATGTTGCAAAACATGTTTGTATAGGAGATATTTAATAAAATGGAGAAAATTATTCTATATCATGGTACTCCAAATAAAGAAGTAACACCTGTTTATGGTGGTGGTGACGACAAACATGACTATGGACGGGGATTTTATCTGACAGAAAGTGTGAATCTGGCAAAAGAATGGGCGGTATGTCGACCGAATGAAGAAAATGGTTGGGTACACAAGTATGAACTGGATTGTGAAAATTTGAAAATTCTGGACTTCCAGGAAAAAAATATATTATCCTGGCTGGCGGAACTGATGAAACACAGAGATGCAGCAGATTCCAGGCGATACCGGATACTTGCTGCTAAATTTATTGATAAATACGGTATAGATACAGGGGAATACGATGTAATAAAGGGCTGGAGAGCCAATGCATCATATTTCTATATTGCCAAAGAATTTGTCCGTGACAATATTGATTTGGATATTCTGGAAGAATTGCTTTCTCTGGGAGGACTTGGAATTCAATATTGTATTAAAACTGAACTGGCATATTCCAAGCTTCATGAGATAGAGACAGATTTAATTTCTGTAGATTATTCAGAATTTAATAATCGCTACAATCAGAGAGATGTAGAAGCAAGAAAAAAGATGCATGATCTTGTTGATTCTGATGTAAATAAGGTTACGAATGTATTTAGTACATTATTATGAATGCGTTAGTGAGGGATGAATATGAGAGCATATGCGAAAGTATATCTGAATGATGTTGTTGAAAATCAGGGGAAATTATTCGACTATGTGGCACAGTCGTTCCCAAATAAAGATACAGAAGATTTTATTAACACTTATATGAAAAGTAAAACAAGGAAGAATATCGATAAAGCGATGGCATATGTAAATACAATGGATGCGAAAGAACTGTGGAAATATTTTTCCGATACAGAAAACTACGTGCTGAAAAAAGGAAAAGCACTGGGAGGTTTTATGCCTGACTGGATTGGAGAATTTTATTCCTATTATCAATGGTATTATAATCGGCCAAGTGCTGAAATTGTAAAAAAAATCCCTGTGGTTTTCCTGAAAAAAGCCTATCCGGGACTTCATGATTTGGAACTGAGTCTGGCGGTTCAGAAAGTTGGAGAGATAGCATGAATATTATTTGTTTTCACAATCCAGATGAAGAAAATGGCTACTTAAGCAACTGGTATCGTTCGGATTTTACAGTGGCTGGTATGCAATTTTCATCAATGGAACAGTTTATGATGTACAAGAAAGCAATTTGTTTTTCAGATATTAAAATTGCTTGGAAGATTCAGGAAACCAGTGACGTATCAAAAATTAAGGAGCTGGGGCGTCAGGTATCTGGATACAATGAGAATATATGGAATGGTTTGCGACAAATTACTGTGTATGAGGGGCTTTTGGAAAAATTTTCCCAGAACAGAGTCTTGTGCGAAAAACTGAAAGAAACAAAAAATACAATTCTGGCAGAATGTGCGGTAAAAGATAGGGTATGGGGAATTGGACTATCTATGAATGATCCCAGAAGGCTGGATATCCGTGAATGGAAAGGGCAGAATCTGCTTGGATATGCTTTGATGCTGGTGAGAGAAAAAATTTGAGGAGGCAACCCGAATGCCTGAATTAGAGAGAATATTAGAAGAAAAACTGATCGAACAACTTGTTTACGGGGATTCTCAATGGACATATCGTAAGGATCTGAGAACAGAGGAAGACTTGTGGAAAAATTTCAAATACATCCTGGAACAGAACAATAAAGACCGATTAAACGGAGAGCCTTTGTCTGATACAGAATTTGAGCAGGTGAAAAACCAGCTGCAGTTTTCTTCTTTTTATAAAGCTGGTGAGTGGCTTGTCGGCGAGAATGGTAAAGTTCAGGTTCATGTACAGCGAGATATGGAGCGTTTACATCTGGTAGTTATGAACCATGAGCACATTGCAGGAGGCAGCAGTGTTTACGAGATCATCAACCAGTATGAAGCGTTGAAAAGTGACGAAGATGCAAAAACTTCGGAGCGTGACAGAAGATTTGATGTGACTTTGCTGATCAACGGTCTTCCCATGATACATATCGAGTTGAAAAACAAACAGCATTCCTATACGGAGGCATTTCGCCAGATAAAAAAGTACATCGGAGAAGGTAAATTCACTGGTATTTTCTCGGCAGTACAGATGTTTGTGGTCAGTAACGGAGTAGACACCAGATATTTTGCGGCAGCCAGTGATACAGAGCTGAATGAGAAGTTTATGAGCGGATGGGTGGACAAGGATAATAATCCGGTATCCGATTATCTTGATTTTGCGAAAAGTGTACTTCGTATTCCAGAAGCTCATGAAATGATCGCAAGATATACAGTTTTGGATAAAGATGCGAAACGACTGATTCTTCTCCGTCCATATCAGATTCATGCGATTGAATCCATACGGGAAGCATCGAAAACCGGAAATTCAGGCTATGTCTGGCATACAACCGGTTCCGGAAAAACGTTGACCTCATATAAAGCAACAAGGAATCTTCTCATGGATATTCCTTCTATTGACAAAGCGATTTTTCTCATTGACCGAAAAGATCTGGATACACAGACAACTATGGCGTTTCAGGCTTATGCCAACAATGATACCATTGATGTTGACGAGACCAGTAATGTAACGGATCTGAAAAATAAACTGAAGTCTAGTGACCGGCAGGTAATTGTAACAACAATACAGAAGTTACAGATACTGATCAGCAAGCGACTTAAAGAAGATACATCAGAATACAGAAAAATAAAAAATCTTAAAATTGCCTTTGTGGTGGATGAATGCCACAGGGCCGTTACACCAAAAACGAAAAGAGAACTGGAACGCTTTTTTGGAAGATCTTTGTGGTATGGATTTACCGGAACACCGAGATTTCCGGAGAATCCATATCCCCAGTTAGGAGACTTGCCGCGTACGACAAAGGATCTGTATGGAGAATGTCTGCACAAATATACAATACAGAATGCGATTCATGATAATGCTGTACTGGGCTTTCAGGTAGAGCATAACGGACCGAAACAGATTACAGATGAAACCGATGCCAGTACATATGATAATGAAGCACATATGCTGAAAGTTCTGGATGTTATTTTGAACAAATCCTATTACAAGCTGGGATTTCAGAACGGAAAAGGAGAGACCTATGAAGGTC
>CAVEKJ010000218.1:3708-4064 GCA_963616205.1 Prevotella sp. | reverse complement strand
CCATTATGTAGTGCCACAGGAACAGATCCGCCGTGCGGCAGATGCCATCCTGGAAGAAATGAAGCAGCAGGTGGATTATTTTAAAAGTGAAGATAAGCTGATCGAGGCCCAGCGAATTGCGGAGCGTACCAATTTTGATGTGGAAATGATGAAGGAGACCGGATTCTGTTCCGGAATTGAGAACTATTCCAGACATCTGACAGGGCTTGCACCGGGCCAGCCGCCGTATACCCTGATGGATTATTTTGGAGATGATTTTTTACTTATTATAGATGAGTCCCACAAGACGGTGCCCCAGGTAGGAGGAATGTATGCGGGAGACCAGAGCCGTAAGCAGACACTGGTGGATTATGGAT
>CAVEKJ010000218.1:2658-3698 GCA_963616205.1 Prevotella sp. | reverse complement strand
CGCCTTCCATCTGCAAAGGACAACCGTCCGTTGAGTTTTGATGAATTCGAGACGAAACTGGACCAGGTAATGTTCGTGTCTGCCACACCGGGAGAATATGAGTTTGACCATGAACTTCTCCGGGCAGAACAGATCATCCGTCCTACAGGGCTTCTTGACCCGAAGGTGGAAGTGCGCCCCATTGAGGGACAGATCGATGACCTTGTGGCCGAAGTAAATAAAGAAATTGAGAAGAAAAATAAGGTTTTGATCACTACCCTGACCAAGCGTATGGCAGAAGACCTTACCGATTATATGAAAGACCTGGGAATCCGTGTGCGTTATCTCCACTCAGACATTGATACCCTGGAGCGTGCAGAGATCATCCGGGATATGCGTCTGGATGTATTTGATGTGCTGGTGGGAATCAACCTTCTGCGAGAAGGACTGGATATTCCCGAGATCACACTGGTAGCGATTCTGGATGCGGATAAGGAAGGTTTCCTCCGTTCTGAGACTTCCCTGGTGCAGACCATCGGCCGTGCGGCCCGAAACAGCGAAGGCCACGTTATCATGTATGCGGACAACATGACAGAATCCATGGAAAAAGCAATCTCCGAGACAGAGCGAAGACGTGCGATTCAGGAGGCATATAATAAGGAACACGGAATCACACCGACTACGATCAAGAAAGCAGTTCGTGATCTCATCGCAGTTTCCAAGAAAGTGGCAGAGACCGAAGTCAGACTGAAGAAAGATCCGGAGTCCATGAACCGCAAAGAACTCACCAAGGTCATTGCTCAGGTGGAGAAACAGATGCGTGCGGCAGCCGCAGACCTGAATTTCGAGCAGGCCGCCGAGCTTCGTGATAAGATGATCGAATTGAAGAAAAATCTGGAAGAACTGGAAGAGGCATAACCGAATCAGATAAATCCACTGTCGGGAAACAAAAAGAAATGAACAGTGGATGGGAACTTGGACATATCAGGGATTTTCCAGATAAACTGCGGAGAAATTATCGGATGTAGATCTGTAAAACCTATAAAGTTGCCAGAAACATA
>CAVEKJ010000218.1:0-2648 GCA_963616205.1 Prevotella sp. | reverse complement strand
AGTGGCAAATAGAAATTTATCATTATATTATATGAAAGAAAACTTTAGATGAAAATCCCCGGACCAGGATATTATATGTACAAAAAGTACAGATTACTGGTCAGGGGATTTTTATGTCACAGGAGATTACCTCCTCCGGATAGTATTACACTGCAACGGAATAGCAGATATTGACCAAGGTGACTCGATGCAAAAGGAAAATCCTGTAAGCGGGATTTTTCTTTTGCAGTAAAGAAGAAATTTGAATAATAAGTTCCAAAAGAATAAAAAACATAAAAAAAACACAAACTTTTTCCCAAAACGTATTGACAAATAAATTTCACGGTGCTATCTTATGACTATAGATGTTAGCACTCCACTAAAATGAGTGCTAACAGATATAAAAAAGAACTAACATCCGTCAGGAAAAACAAAAAGGAAAGGAGATGGCTTCATGGAAGAGGTGTTGAATGAGCGCAAGCGAAAAATCTTAAAAGCAATCATCAAGACCTATATGGAGACCGGAGAACCGGTTGGATCCAGAACCATTTCCAAGTATGCGGATCTCAACGTAAGTTCCGCAACGATCCGAAATGAAATGTCAGACCTGACAGATATGGGCTATATCGTCCAGCCTCATACATCCGCAGGAAGGATTCCTTCTGATAAAGGATATCGGCTTTACGTCAATGAGCTGATGAAGGAGAAGGAAGCCGAAGTTGCAGAGCTGAGAGACATCATCATTGAGAAGTCAGACAAGATGGATAAGGTGCTTAAGAAGGTTGCGAAGGTTCTTGCCTCCAATACCAATTACGCTACCATGGTTTCCGTTCCGCAGTACAGTGGCAACAAGATCAAATTTATCCAGCTGTCAAGAATGAGTGAACTTCAGCTCGTGGCGGTGGTTGTCAGTGATAACAACACCGTGCGGAACCAGATCATCAATCTGGATGAGGAGATGGATGACCAGACGATCCTGAAACTGAATCTTCTTCTGAACACCAATCTGAATGGCATTCCGATCCAGGATATCAACCTGGGAATGATCGCCAGACTGAAGGAACAGGCAGGCAGCCACAGTGGTGTGGTAGCAACTGTTCTGGATGCGGTGGCAGCCACCATTCATGTGGAAGAGGAAGACATGGAAATCTACACTTCAGGTGCAACCAACATCTTCAAGTATCCGGAACTTGCCGATAAAGAGAAGGCAACGGAACTGATCTCCGCATTTGAGGAGAAACATGAACTTGCCGATCTTGTGAAAGAGCAGATGGCAGATGGTGAGAACACAGGAATCCAGGTTTACATTGGTGATGAGATGCCGATACAGACCATGAAGGACTGCAGCATTGTAACTGCCAGATATGAGCTGGGAGACGGAATGTACGGAACCATCGGAATCATCGGTCCGAAGCGTATGGATTATGAGAATGTTGTAGATAGTCTGAAGGAACTGAAGAATCATCTGGATGACGTTTTAAAAAGAAGAAAACTTAGAAAGGCGGTAGAAGAAAAGTGTCGGAGGAAACAAAGAAAAAATCCGAAGAGCAGGAAGCGGAGAATGAAATCCCCGTAACTGACGGAGATCAGGCAGAAGAAAACCTGACACCGGAAGGAGAAGATCTGCCGGAGGAAGAAAAGAAAACTCCAGGCGAAGAAGCTGCCCCAGAGGATAAAAAAGAAGAAAAATCCAAACCTTCTTTCTTCGGAAAGAAGAAAAAAGATAAATCTGAGCAGAAGGTGGAGGAACTTACCGATCGCCTGAAGCGAACCATGGCTGAATTTGATAATTTCCGTAAAAGAACAGAAAAAGAAAAATCCAGCATGTACATCATCGGAGCAAAAGAAATCGTTGAAAAGATCCTGCCGGTTGTGGATAACTTCGAAAGAGGTCTTGCACAGGCACAGGAAGGAGATGCTTTTGCAGATGGAATGAAAATGATCTACAAGCAGCTTACCACAACCTTGGATGAACTCGGCGTCAAACCGATCGAAGCAGTGGGAAAAGAATTCAACCCGGATTTCCACAACGCAGTGATGCATGTGGAGGATGAAGAGGTTGGAGAGAACATCGTGGTGGAAGAATTCCAGAAAGGTTACACTTACAAGGATTTCGTAGTTCGCCATAGTATGGTAAAAGTTGCCAACTGATTGCCAACAAGATGTAATTTTACAGATACAGACTAAAACAGGAGGAAAAAATCATGGGAAAGATTATTGGTATTGACTTAGGTACAACAAACAGCTGTGTAGCCGTAATGGAAGGTGGACAGCCAACAGTTATCGCAAATACAGAAGGCGCAAGAACAACACCATCCGTTGTAGCATTCACAAAAACAGGAGAGCGTCTGGTAGGTGAGCCTGCAAAACGTCAGGCAGTAACAAACGCAGACAGAACAATCTCCTCTATTAAAAGAGAGATGGGTACTGATTACCGTGTAACCATCGATGACAAGAAATATTCTCCACAGGAGATCTCCGCAATGATCCTTCAGAAACTGAAAAAGGATGCAGAGGCATATCTTGGTGAGAAAGTAACAGAGGCTGTTATTACAGTTCCGGCTTACTTCAACGATGCTCAGCGTCAGGCAACCAAAGACGCAGGCAAGATCGCAGGTCTTGATGTAAAACGTATCATCAACGAGCCTACAGCAGCAGCTCTTGCATAT
>CAVEKJ010000217.1:0-4073 GCA_963616205.1 Prevotella sp. | reverse complement strand
AGCTGTATCTGCGCTGATTCCAACTAGGTTCATTTCTTTTGCCACTGCAGCCACAGCTCTCATTGGCATATCTGTTGCAAGTGTCATGATTCCATCAATGGAATGTCTTTTTGCAGCTTTCACTATCTCAGGTATATCGATTGTACTTATGACTTCTTTTTTGACTCCTTCCGTCTGAAAACCTACTGCATCCGGATTCATATCTACAACTACAACTTCCAATCCCATCTCTTTTGCTTTTTTTATCGCAGGCAACTGCAGTATACTTGCGCCTAAAATCATGATTTTTTTCATTTAATATATTCCTTCACAATCCCACAAAACATCTCAATCACATACTCCACTTCCTCATCCGTCAACTTCGTATGTAACGGTAACGTAATCTCATTTTCAAATCGCTTATAAGCATTCGGGTAATCTTTAATATCAAATCCCATATTTTTATATGCGGTCATCATTGGCAGTGGTTTGTAATGTACGTTGCATGCCACGCCTTTTTCTGCCATTTTAACGATGATCTCATATCTCTGTTCCAGGGTGATTCCTGGCACTCTTGTTATGTATAAGTGTCCGGAAGACAGATGTTCTTCGGTGTAATGATCCAGTACTTCAATGCCAAGTGGTTTAAATGCCGCATCATATTTGCGGATGATCTCTTTTCTTCTTGCAAGCAGTCCTCTGTATCGTTTCATCTGTGCCAGACCAATTCCTGCAACTACATCCGTCATATTGCATTTGAACCACGGTCCTATAATGTCATATTCCCAGGCGCCAAGCTGTGTTTTGGCAAGGGCATCTTTGGACTGTCCATGAAGGGAAAGGAGCTGATACTGATGATAGATTTCTTCATTATCTATTCCTTTGATATCTCTCCACGCCACAGCACCGCCTTCCGCTGTTGTAAAGTTTTTCACCGCATGGAAGCTGAAATTCGAAAAATCCGCAATGCTTCCCACAGGTTTTCCATGCCAGGTTGCTCCAAACGCATGGGCTGCATCTGCCATTACAATGACTCTTCCGATTGCTTTCTGGATTTTATTAGATGCGTGGAAAAGCTTCTTTTTCTCTTCTACAATAGAAAAAATCCTGTCATAATCACATGGCACGCCGCCAAAATCCACTGGAATGATCACTTTTGTATTTTCTGTGATGGCATCGGCCAGCTTGTCATAATCCATTTCCAGGGAATCTCTCTGTGTATCGATCAACACAAGTTTTGCACTGACATGGCATACCACAGATGCACTTGCGGTATAGGTGTAAGCACATGTGATCACTTCATCTCCTTCACCAATTCCCAGAAGACGTAATGTCATTTCCGCACATGCTGTCTGTGAATTCAGGCAAACTGCACGGCTGGTACCACACAGATCTGCTACTTCTCTTTCCAGTTCTTTGGTTTTCGGGCCGGTGGTGATCCATCCGGATCTTAAAGCCTCTGCTACCTGTTCGATTTCTGCCTCTGTAATATCTGGCGGTGAAAATGGAATTTTCATTTTTTCAACACTCCTTCGTTTTCGTATATATGTAAATGGTTGATCAGTTCTCACCCTTCTCCGCAGCCACAGCCGCCTCACTCATCAATTCCTCATACACCTTCTGATGCATCTTCAGATCAGAATCCGCGGAATGATATGTCGGTACGATCGCGGCTACGATATCACGGATCTTCTCGCTGTTGGCGTAGCCGTAGGCTGCCAGGACTTCCAGCTGTTTGAAGAATTCCTGTACGTTCATTTCGATGGGCTTGCCGATGTGGATGAGGTCGTTTGGAGTTTTTTCCATGCCTTCTTCGGCCATCAGTTTTTCTTCGTAGAGTTTTTCGCCTGGGCGAAGGCCGGTGTAGGTGACTTTGATGTCTACATCCGGGGTGTAGCCGGAGAGTTTGATCAGGTTTCTGGCCAGGGTATCGATTTTTACCGGTGCGCCCATGTCCAGGACGAAGATCTCGCCGCCTTTGGCATAGGTTCCTGCCTGGAGAACGAGGCTTACTGCCTCCGGGATGGTCATAAAGTAACGGATGATATCCGGATGTGTGACAGTGACCGGGCCGCCTTTCTCGATCTGGCGTTTGAACAGCGGGATCACGCTTCCGTTGCTGCCCAGAACGTTTCCGAAACGTACTGCTACAAATTCGGTTCTGGTTCCTGTTTCTGCTGTATGGTTGTCACTTACATATGCCTGACCTTCGTTGTCATGAAGTGCGTCCGCTCTGTCTTTTTTGTGACCACCAAGGCGTGGCAGCCAGTCGGTGTGACCGTTATGGCTGACCATGTTCATGCTCTGGACTACCATCTCACAGAGACGTTTGCTGGCTCCCATGATGTTGGTCGGGTTTACGGCCTTATCGGTACTGATCAGGACAAAACGCTGGCAGCCGTTCATCATTGCCGCGTATGCGGTCTTGTAAGTTCCTACCACGTTGTTTTTGATTGCCTCACATGGACTGTTCTCCATCAGTGGCACATGTTTGTGTGCTGCTGCATGGTATACGATCTCCGGCTTGTATTTCTCGAATACCCAGTTGATCCTTTTGCTGTCACGGACGGAGCCGATCAGGACTTTCAGGTTCAGGTTCGGATAGCTGGCTTTCAGCTCCTGCTCAATGTCGTAGGCATTGTTTTCATAAATATCAAAGATCACCAGAAGTTCCGGTTCATGACCTGCGATCTGCCGGCAGAGCTCGCTTCCGATGGAACCGCCGCCTCCGGTGACCAGGATTCTTTTTCCCTTCAGGTACTGGAAGATCTCGGACATGTTGACTTTGATGGTGTCTCGTCCAAGCAGATCCTCCACTGCCACTTTTTTCATCTTGCTTAAAGATACTTCTCCGTTTACAAGCTGGTATACGCCAGGAAGCTGTTTCAGTTCACATCCCGTTTCTTTACAGATGTTCAGGATATCCCGCTTCTGATGCGCCGTTGCGGACGGGATCGCAAGAAGGATCTGATTGATATGATACTTATCTACATTGAGAAAAATATCGTCTCTTCCGCCAACCACCGGAACACCTTCCATATATCTTCCCCATTTATTCGGGTTATCATCGATCAGGCAACGCACTCTGGAATTGGTTTCCTTTGCATTCTGAAGTTCCCGGACGATAGTCCTTCCTGCCTCTCCTGCGCCGATGATCATCACATTTTTGCTCCGCTCTTCCCGTTCACTTTTGGCTCTGCGGTTCCGTTCAAGAAGGATAAAACGATAGGAAAAACGTACGCCAACCGTAAGGAAAAACTGCAGCATGATCCCGATCAGATAATAAGACGCCGGCATCCGTTTCCAGAAGATCGTAATGCCTGCAATATGCAGAACTCCTGTGATCACAGTTGCAATGGTAACCTTGATCAGTTCATGAAAACTTGCAAAACGCCACACACTGTTATACAGATGCATACATCCGAACACTGCCAGAATGATAATGGTATAAATTGGTGCAAAACCTTTCCACGCTGCAAAATAATCTGCAGGGATCGAGGAATACCGAAAATCAAATCTTACCAGCAGCGCCATAAAATAAGAAAAATTTACGGCTATCATGTCATAGATGATCAGGTATATCGCAATTACTTTCCAATGTTCTAACTTCTTCATACTTCCTCCGGTCTGTCTTACTGTTTCTGCATAATCTCTGATGTATTCTTCCTGTTCCTTATCCTCAACCTGCTTTTCCTTCGGGCTCCGTCTGGCCAGTGCGGATAGCAGGACCAGGAACGCAAGAAGGATCACGATCAGAGCGATCACTAAAATCTGCATTTTTTTGTTTCCTCTTTTATATTTATAACTTATCTAATTTATTTTTATCCCCGGACTGCTTCCCTGCAGCCCGGGTCATTATATTCGAATCTCAGTATGTCAGGATCATTTTGCGCCGCTTCCGCGGAAAACGACCATGACTGTCTTAAACAGGATCTCAACATCCAGCTTCAGACACCATTCAGAAATGTATTTCGTATCAAGTTCTACAACTTCTTCGAAATCCGTAATATCACTTCGTCCGCTTACCTGCCACATGCCGGTAAGACCTGGTTTGATGGCCAGACGTTTCCGATGGTGAAGTTCATACTTCTCCC
>CAVEKJ010000216.1:851-4079 GCA_963616205.1 Prevotella sp. | reverse complement strand
TGCCTGGATCAGTGACTGCTCAATTGCCTCCAGCAGTGTATCCTTACTGATGTTTTTCTCTTTTTCGAGAACGTCCAGCGCGTCTCTTAAATCTCTGCTCATTTTCCTTTTTTTCCTCCTGAATTTTTACAGATTCGATTCTCTTTTAGAATTCGATCGCAAGGCGGATCAGGGCGATATCTTTTTTATCAAAGGTACGTTCTGTGCCGTCTTCATCGATTGTCACACTGTTACTATCATATGCATTTAAAATACCGCAGAATTCTTTCTGCTTCTCGATCGGCCGGTAGGTACGGATCTCCACCAGCTTGCCAAGGCTTCTCTTAAAGTCTTTCTCTTTCTTAAGAGGCCGGTCAAGTCCCGGAGAACTGATCTCCATAATGTAGCTGTCTTCAATGAAATCCCGCTCATCCAGGATATCGCTGAATGCACGGCTTACGTCCTCGCAGTCATTGACTGTGATTCCGCCCGGCTTGTCGATATATCCTCTCAGATACCAGGTTCCAGCTTCCTTGACATACTCCACATCTACCAGTTCAAATCCCTTCGACTCCACGATCGGTGTAAGGATTGCCTCTGCCTTCTGTTCATATTCTTCCCGTCTGCTCATCTTCCCACCTGCCTTTCTTATTTCTGCCTGTTTCTGAACAAATTCCTTCTCAGCAAATAGGAGCGGGCTCTCGCCCACTCCTATGCCAACAAGTTCTTAGTTTCGTTCATTGTAACACCAATGTCTGTTAATTGCAAGTATTATTTCTTTTCTTCTTATTCCCATTCCTCTTCCGCTTCCTGAAGTTTTTCCTGCAAAGTCTTCTCAAGTGCTGCAAAAGCCGGAATGAAACTGTCCCGGATCAGAAGGATCATCTCATCGATCTCTTCTTCATTGTATATGTGCACCGATGTATTGCGTTTCTTCAGCATAAGCAGCCACACGGATGCATCATCTACAAATCCCATTTTATATCCCAGCTGCAGGATCTCCCGGGGTGAACCTGTCTCCGCGTCTGCTGCGCCGTGCATCTTCAGAACTTCCTGCAATGCCTTCCAGGCAAGTTCAAAGGTAAGATTGAACTGTCCGATGACTCCTGTCCTGTATATTTCATTACTATCTGCCAGCTTAAAATCGGCATTCTTCAGTACGGTAAGGTAATTCAAAAAATTATCAAGCTTTTTCATAAATTACGATCCCATCCTTTTTAATTTCATTTCTCAACTCTTCAGAAATATGGCCATCTGCTTCTACAACATCAAACATCAGAAGCGAATGTACATTCTCCTTTATATCCCAGTAAAAAGAATCAAAATCCCCTCCATATACGGCGATATCCACATCGCTTCTCTCTGTATGAGTTCCTCTTGCGCGGGAACCGAAAAGAATAATTTTTTTGACCGAATGTTTCCGGGCAAATGAACAGATATCTTTCAATACTCTTTCCGGAAGATTATATTGCATCGGCCGCACCGCCCCCCTGTTTTGATATTTACAGGCTTCATTATAACACAGATTGTCTGCATTATGTAAAAAAATAAGCATCCACGCCATTTCGTGTTTCACACGCACAAAACAGCAACAGATGCTTATACAACACTCATAAAGATTCTTACGACAACCGTCCGTTCTCCATCTCATACACCACATCTGCCACGTTCATAGTGGAAACTCTGTGGGATACCAGGACTACGGTGCGGCGGGTGGTGTCTTCTTTCAGGGACTTGAGGATGATACCTTCGTTAAGGGAATCCAGATTGGAGGTCGGCTCATCCAGAAGTAAAAGAGGACTGTCGTGGAGGAAGGCTCTTGCAATGCCGATCCTCTGTTTTTCGCCACCGGAAAGGGTGTCTCCAAGTTCTCCGACCTCTGTGTCATATCCTTTGGGGAGAGTCATGATAAAGTCGTGGATGGAGGCTTTTTTTGCGGCAGCCATGATCTCTTCACGGGTGGCTCCCGGCTTTGCGATGGCGATGTTGTTTGCGATGGAATCGTGGAACAGGTGGGTTTCCTGTGTCACGTAACTTTCCATGTCGCGGAGATGACGGGTGGGGATCTCCCGCACATCTTTGTTATCTACAGAGATGTTTCCTTTGTTTACATCCCAGAAACGCATGAGCAGTTTCAGCAACGTAGATTTACCGGAACCGCTGGCTCCGTGGATACCGGTGATCTTACCGGGGGCAAGTTTCAGGGAATAGTCGTCCAGGATGGTTTCGTCCTCATACGCAAAGGTTACGTGAGATGCCTCTGCTCCGGCAAATCCATCTGCATTTCCGGCAACGGCAGATTTCAAAGATTTCCGACCGGAAACATGTACTTTGCTTTCTCCAGGAATCTCCTCCACCAGCGGTGTCTCCTCCAGAAGGGACAGCACACGCTCGCCGCTTGCCAGCGTCTGGTTCAGGTTATTGGAAAGGCTGGACAGCGCCACAACCGGGCCAAAAGATCCCATCATGGCAATGGTGCATGTAAGGATTCCGTCAAAACCAATCTCCCCTTTTCCATAGAGATGGATCGTCAGCGCCAGCATTCCAAAAGAAGCCAGCAGGATCATCAGATTGGTAAAGGATCTCTGGGAACCTTCCATCCGGCTTAAATCTCCCTGCATTCCCGCAAGTTTCCGGGAACGGTCAGACATCTGGCCTTTTCTCTTTTCACCCTGATTATACTGGATCGTCTCATCAAGACCACGGAGAGAATCCAGCACAAAACTGTTCAGCTCACCGAACTCCGTACGGAATTCCATACCCTTCTGGCTTCCACGCTTTCCATTCCACATGGGGATCACCACACCTACGATCAGATATGCAGCCAGGGCAAGAACACCTGCAAGCACATGGTATCTTCCGATAAAGATCACCATGATCACGGAAGTCAGTGTGGCAATGGCAATAGGGGAAATAGTATGTGCGTAAAACACTTCCAGAAGCTCAATATCCGTAGTGATAATGGAGATCAGATTACCCTTGTCACGTCCTTCCAGCTTTGCAGGGCAGAGCTTACGAAGCACAGCAAATACCTTATGACGGATGATCGCCAGAAGTTTAAATGCGATAAAATGGTTACAGTACTGTTCCACATAATGAAGGATTCCACGGAGCACTGCGATCAGGATCATAACGGCAATGATCCCCTTCACAGAAGTTCCGGCAAGCCAGGTACTTTTTATAACAACTTCCGGAAGACCGGAAATTCCGGCACCGGCTGCACTGCCGGCAAGACCGTGGAGGATCACC
>CAVEKJ010000216.1:0-841 GCA_963616205.1 Prevotella sp. | reverse complement strand
TCCTGCCAGGATAGTCAGGAAAATGGCACACAAGTATCCCACGGTTCCTAAAAGAATAGCCGCCAGCATAATATGGAGAAGAGGTTTTACCAGCCCGATGAGACTTCCCATGATGGCAATGGCACTTCTACGCTTTTTCGTTGTATTTTTCTCACTCATCACGCATTCCCCTCCTTTCCATAATTCTCCAACGCCATCTGGCTCTCATACAGATGACGATAATCGCCATCCAGAGCCATCAGCTCTTCATGTTTTCCACGCTCTCTGATCTGTCCGTCTTTCAGGAAATAGATCTGGTCGGACTGTACCACATTGGCAAGTCTGTGAGAGATCAGAAGTACAGTCTTTGTTTTTGCGATCTCATGGATCACGTCCATGATCAGCTCTTCACTTTCCACATCAATGTTGGAAGTTGCCTCATCCATGATATATACAGGAGCATCTTTAAGAAGTGCTCTTGCGATCACCAGTCGCTGGCACTGACCACCGGAAAGATTTCCCGCCTTTTCCAGAAGGACCGTATCCAGCCCGTTCTGGGTATCCAGAAATCCAAGGAGATTGACTTTTTTAAGAACCTCCCGCATTTCCTGGTCTGTAGCATCCGGTTTTGCCATCTGAAGATTCTCGCGGACCGTTCCCTTAAAGAGATAACTGTTATGGCGTACCAGAACCACATGTTCCATCATGTCATCCTCGCGGACCTCACCAAGGGGCACACCGCCGATACGGATCTCACCGGAAAACTCCCGGTTCTTTCCGGAAAGGATCCCTGCAATGGTACTCTTACCACAGCCGGACTCTCCAACCAGGGAAACAAAACTTCCCGCAGGAACCTCTAGAT